>QQUM01000060.1 GCA_008501545.1 Calditrichota bacterium | reverse complement strand
GAAATCCTGTAACTTTGCCGTTGCGGCCGGCGAGAGATGTCGTTTGTGCGACGGCAAATTTAAGTTTATCGCCGTCCCGGACGTATAAACTTCCACCATCTGCGTTGGTAATACTTCGTGCCTCACTTACAATTAAATCTAACAAGCGGTGTAACTGGTGTTCACTGGAGAGCGCAATTCCGATGCGGTTTAGTCTGGATACGAGACGTTCTAATTCCCGCTTATTTAAAGTTGAGGACAATGCTGTATTGACCATATTCCAGCCTCCATGTTTGAGTCAGAACAATACAGTCTTGCCTTACATAATTAGCAATTTAGAAAGGAAAAGATAGTGAAGTCGAACAGGATAATCAAGATTTAGTTTTCTCACCAAAATAAAAAAACTGTCCGAGGAGTCTAACATAGGAGCTCCATTTTATGCCCTCTTTATGCTCACGATGCTTTATTCGATAAAAGGCGTTCAACTTCGAATCAATTTCATCCGCATAATATAAAATAAAGGCTTCAGCCATCATTGGAACGACCGGTGAAGCTTGTTCCAGCTTACCCTGATGACTAAGAACAAGGTGCTGTAATTTATTGCTTAATTCTGAAGGGAAGGCTGGAATCTTGTTGATCTTCTCAACGATCATTTGGCTGCCTATTACGATATGCCCGAGCAACCTGCCTTCGTCGGTGTATTCAAAGGTCGGCCCATGCTGATAAGAATTGATCTTGCCAATATCATGTAATAACGCAGCTGCCAGCAGGACGTCCCGATCAGTTTCAGGGTAGAGAGGGGATAATTTCTCACAAATTTTTGTAACGCCAATTGTATGTTCAAGCAAGCCACCGCGATAACCGTGGTGCCACATTTTTCCACCGGGCGTTTCACAAAATGCAGTTTGAAAGGCTTCATCTTCAATAAATTTACGCAGCAGTGATTTCAAAAATGGATTTACTATGTTTTCTGCGAATTCTTTGTACTGCTGCCACAGTTTCTCAACATCTGTCGAGACAGCAGGCACCAGTTCACTCATATCGATGTCATCAGCAGAACCGGCGGGGCGAAGGCGTTGTACAGATAGTTGCTTTTGCCCCTGATATGACTGGACTTGCGCTTTAATTTTTACAACATCCCCGCTATGCACGGTTTCGGCCACTTTTTCAGCATGGTCCCAAACATTTCCAGCAATATGCCCGCTGGCATCGGAGATATCTATGGCTAAAAAGTACCCTTTGTTGTCGCGGCGGGTTTTTAGATCGGCTCTGCGTAAAACATAAAAGCCAGTGATATCCTCGCCGAGCATAAAATCAGCAATATGCCTGTTTTGATCCGGCATGATTCCCTCCATTTTTCTTATGTTAATACAATCTTTTATTAAAGTTATCAATGTTTTCATCATAAGCAACTATTCTGTGTTTTGCTGTGAATTGCATTCGGGATTTACAGATATTCCATCCAAAAAAATATGAAACTTTTGATAAAAGGCACGATGACAATATCCCGCTTTCGCAAACGGCATGGTATTGCTTGTACACTTAATTTGGGTAAATCTCATTTAAAAATAAATCTGCCAGGAAAGTCGCAATGCGCATCGGTTTTTCGGCCCCTTTATGGAAAAAATTCGTCGTTGGTTCAGCCCTGCTCTTCATCTTGTGGAGTGTTTGGCTGGTATTTACAACCCAATCGCTGCAAAAGGAAGCCGCAGATTTAACGCGTCTTGGAAACAGCTTGCTTTCATTGGATTCCTGGCTGCGTTCATCACAGGACCGTATCGGGGAAACGGATAACAACGTTGAGCAGCTCTTTAAAAGATGGACGCCAATCCGTGCACGGCTACAGGAAAAATTGGCCATATTTGAAGATGATGACCCCCAAAAAACACTCTATCAGCAATCCATGGCCCGCACCGATTCAACGATTCTCCGGATTTATTTTGATTCCCTAAATAAAGCAAAAACAAAACAATCGAGAATCAATGGACATGGGGTTGTTTCTCCCGACGACATGTTTGCACTTCTTATCGATTTACGCGTTGTCGAGAAGCTGCTTCGTCATCAACTTAATGATATTCTGTCCAGCATTTCACGCAAGTGGAATCAATTAAACGTTCTTGTCTTGATTACTTCCTGCCTGGTTCTTGTGGCCGCTGCATTGCTCATATTTTACTCCCGCAATATTAAACGTTTGGAAAAATTGCGGGAAACACTCAGCTATCGAACAAGCGTGCTCGAATGCCTGACAAATGCAGCGAATGATGGCATTCTGGTCATTTTAGATGAACATGAGTTGTTTACATACAACAAGAAATTGTTGAAATTATGGCACCTTTCCGAAAGGGAGATGCAGTATTGCGATGCCGAAGCAATTCTCGGTATTCTTGCAAGCAAGCTAATTGATCCAACCCATTTTATTGAAGAGATATATTACTTATACGATAATAAGTTCGAACGCTCCCAAAACGTGCTCGATTTAAAAGACGACAAAATATACGAAAGTTACAGCGCACCAGTCTTTAGTGAGCGGGGGGAATATTTTGGCCGTGTCTGGTACTTCAGCGATATTACCGCTCACATGAAAGCAAAGTATGCGTTGCAGCGAAGCGAACAGCATTTTCGTTCTTTGGTTCGCAATGCGTCAGATATTATTTCTATCCATGATTTTAAGGGGCGTGTGCAGTTCGATAATCCGGCGATGAAAAAAATACTCGGTTATCCTGCAGGCGGTTTAACCGGTCGAAATGTTTTTAAATTTATTCACCATGCAGATATTGAACGGATTCGTCACCAAACCGGGGAAATGCTGAAACATCCCGGTAAGGAGAAAATACTTCAATTACGTTTTCGGCACCGGGACGGCAGTTGGCGCATTCTCGAAACGATTGGCAAAGCCATCGACAATCATGAAGGTGATACAACCTTTCTTTTCACATCCCGTGACAAGACGGAACGAACACGGCTGCAAAATTTACAAAACCTGCAGTTCTCCATAACCAAAATCATCTCCGATGGCCGACCGTTGAAAGTTGCGATGCCAGGTTTTTTACATGTGCTTGGCAAACAGCTGCACTGTGCCTATGCTGAAGTGTGGCTGAGGGATGCGCCAGAGGGTAGAATGAGCTACATGTACAATTGGCGAGCAGGAAAACATGTTTTGAGCCTGAATCGCGAGGATATCATTCGGCATGAACAAAATTTATTTGACCATGTCATGAAGCGTATTGAGCAAAATGGTGAGACCGTCCATTTTTCCAGAATTAACGAGAGCCAGGTATGGCAAAAGTGCCTCTCTTTTCAGTCCACACACTTTATTGATGCACTCATATTTCCAATTCTGAATGGGCGCGAAGCTTCCGGGATTTTTCTCCTGCTCAGCAAAAACGAGATCAATACAACAGAACCCTTGCCGCAATTAATGACGGACATCGGTAGTCAGATCGGTCAATTCCTCGAACGGCACGCTGCTGAAAAGGCACTTGCGAATGAAAGGGCGTTGCTTTCGAAACGCGTCAAGGAACGAACAGCGGAGCTGCTCGTTGCGAACAGAGAACTTGCGCATGCTGCCAAATCCAAAGATGAATTTTTGGCAAATATGAGCCACGAATTTCGAACACCGTTGAATATTATAATTGGATTATGCGAGGCGCTAAAAGATGATTTGTACGGTGCGCTGAATGATGAGCAAAGGGATGCAATTGCCAATATCGACGAAAGTGGTAAGCACTTATTGACGCTTATCAATGACATTCTCGATCTGTCCCGTATTGAAGCCGGAAATTTTCACCTGGATATCGCACCGACTTCCATTGAAAGTGTGATTGAAGCGAGTGTGCGAATGGTTTCTGAAATGGCGGTGCAAAAACGGATTAGCATTGAAACACAATGCATGCCGGACCTGGAGATCGTCGAGGCGGATACGCGCCGTTTTAAGCAGATTCTTGTTAATTTATTGAGCAATGCAATTAAATTTACAGAAAAAGGGGGTGCCACCGGGATCAAAGTTACAGGAGGTGTGGAAGAGTCGCAGATTCGTTTTACGGTTTGGGATACGGGAATTGGTATTTCTGATGAACAGATGCATCGATTGTTTAATCCATTCGTGCAGCTGGATGCAGGTCTTGCACGTACGCATTCGGGTACAGGTATGGGCCTGGTGCTTGTAAAGCGTTTGGCTGAATTGCATGGCGGTGGCGTGCAACTGCAGAGCGAAGCAGGGAAGGGAAGTGAATTTACAATTAACTTACCCTGGAGAAATCCTGCATCCATCCATGCTGTTGAGCAGGAAAGTGGATTTGATTTGAAACCTGCTGTGCTTAATTTGCACAATGGAAATTATGATTTTGGCCAGGAACAACCGCTTGTTTTTCTTGTTGAGGGCAATGAGATTAATATAAAATTGCATCAGGAATATTTTGCAAAGTCCGGTTTTCGAACGGAGGTTATAAAAAATGCACACGAACTACAACTGGTGACATTGCAAAAGCGGCCGCAACTCATCTTGATTGAAGCCATGCTGACCGGAAATAATACATTCGAGACGATACGCAATTTACGTTCGACAGAGGATGTTCAGCATATTCCCATTTTCATCGTGACAAGTTTGCAAACACCGGGTGATGCCAACCGCTATATCGAAGCAGGTGCGGATGCTTATTTTTGCAATCCCGCACAAGAAACCGCTTTAAACAAAGCGGTCGAAGCAGCATTATCCCATTTTGCTAAACCATAGTATTTATCACGAATTCAAAGTGATTTCGTTACCGTCCCCATTTATTCCCCCGCCTGGATAACCTCGAAGAACTAGAAAATTCTATATTGTAATTGCGCCGTTGGTCTTCATGATTTCCTATGCTGTTTCAGGAGGAAGACCAATACATGTCATGGGAATTATGTGTTGATCTTCTTCGGAAATCAGATAAAAATCCGGTTAATACCGAGCTTTGTCGATCGTCAATCCTGTCCGGATGAGGCAATATGTACAAATAAAAAGGTGAATGCACGAGTACATTCACCTTTTTTATCGTATCGGGAGAGTTTCTTTAATTTCTGGGATGACGATCGTTTACTTCATCAATATCATTTTGTTATGCAAGATTTTTCCTGAAGCGGTTTTTAGCTTATAAAGATAAACGCCACTGCTAACCGGTCTGCTTTTGTCGTCGGTTGCACTCCATTTCACGCTGTGCTCCCCTGTCCCCATATTCTTGTTGATAAGTGTACGAATTTTTTGACCGAGCATGTTGTAAATGCTCAATTCCACTTGCTCTTGCCGGACCAAATTAAATGATATGGTTGTGCTCGGATTGAAAGGATTCGGATAATTGTGCAGTTGCATTTTCTCAGGAATGGCGTTTTCCGCTTCGTCCACTCCTGATGTCGCGCCACCGATACTGACTGCATAAGATGCATCTCCCCCTGGATTGTCGGCAAAAGAGAATGCGCCGTGCGCTCCGGTTGAGCCTTCCGCAATCACTGATCCGCTCTTCTTAACTGTAATTTCACGACTTTTCGGCAATTCTGTGAGCAGGTGTTTCATGGTCTGGTTGCTGTTTACGTGATAAGTGATACTCTCAATTTTACTTTCGCTATCACTGAATAGAACAATCCGTTGTTTACCAAGATTGACACCGATGTAATTGTTGCCTTGAATTTTTTCTACAGAAGCGGCATTTCCCATGGTGTTTGCATCACCGATTTGCATAACTGTGAGAAACTGGTTGGCGTTCGAGCGAATTTGGAGTGTGTGATCACTCAAGAGATAGGCACCAACCTCACCGAATGAACCGCGATAGGAGAGAGGTGAACCATCACCCAGGACCCATTCTTTGCCATTCCCGCCTGCCTGGTAAAACGTTGCATCTTCCGGTGAAACTGCTGTAACAACCATTTCGCCGTGGGCCTGATCTATTTTGTTGGTGACTCGTACTTGTTTGGCACTGGTCTGTTTGAAATTACCAGATCCACCGCCCCAGCTGCCGCCGATTGCTTCAGCTTCCACCGGAATATGCAGAATGAATTTTTTGGTTTTATTGGTTTGTACACGATCCATGACAACGACATATTCCTGATTCACTTCACCACGCAAGTAGACCAAGGCGCGCCGCGCCAGGGAGACCGAACCATCGTCTTTGTAGCTTCGTGTGTAGTTATAATTTATATAATCATGCCAATCCGGGCGGTACTCCCGCGCTTCGACATCGCCGACATGGGCAATACTGCCATCAACGAAATCGCCGGGCAGATCGGAGTTTCCCTCATTAATTCTCCCGGCATCAGGATCGATGTAGGCTGCATCACCGAGACCGAATGTGTTGTTCAGGGAAAAATCTTTCCCGCCACTTTGCACACGAGGGGCGCCATCGAGACCACCTTTTGTATTCGAGGCTGCAATGGCCAGCGGACCGAAACGATGAATGTTGAACGCACCCATTTCCATTTCATTGTGTCCATTGGGGTAAAAATATTTGTGAGCAAAGAACTGCACAAATGTATAATCATCATAACCATGATCGGAACGCATGGCGTGCATTTGGCCAAGATGTTTGCTCAGGGGGATTCCTGCGGCTTCGGGCGGTGCCGGTTCGATGTGCTTGCTCCCAAACATAAATTTGAAGAAGAAATCGTACAGATGCGGACTGTAATATCGATATTCGTTGACCTCATGTCCCCACTGGCTCTCTTCACAAAACCACGCTGCAAAAGAAGCAAGGTTCGGATCGACGTTTTCCAGACGGGCCGCACTCATATTCATAATCGACGACAAACCATGGTGATCAAGGTCATCGACACGGCTGGTGTTTTGTTGGCAATAGTAATATGTGCCTTTGTATGGTTTTGGAAAAATTGTGTTGTACACATAATGTGGGGCTTCACGCAACCAGGAATATTTCGCAAAGTAATCTTCGCCAACAGCGCTGGATGCCGCTGCTGCCAGGAACATCAGGCCAGTATAGCCATCCAGGGAGTAGCCATCGCCTTCCATCCAGTCACTGGAGCCTTCGAAAATCCGTTCAGAAACTTCCATCTGCCGTTGGACAAAAACATCTTCGTAAGAATCCATCATATTCTGTGCTTTGCTGACGTAGGAACTCCCCAATTCCTGGTCACCGTAAAAGCAGAGTGCGCCAGCGTAGATGTGCGCGTTTGCTGCATAATGATTTTCGAGTTTCACTTTGTCGGAATTGTAGCGCACATTCCACATGGCAATGAGCCTGTCAGCTATTGCTTTTTTCTCGGAAAGGGAGGACAAATCAAATGTCCAGTCGTAAATGACCTGCAAAGCCAGACTGCCAACGCCACCCTCATCTGAACTCAGAGTGCTGGGACCATGGTGTTGTTCATTGAAATCTCGGGGAAGACCACTCGCAATGCGTGCGGCATATTGCAGCGCTTTACGGCCATAATCTTCTTTTGAATGGGAGGCGGAAACGCCGGATATCGTGGCTGGATCCACCAGGTAGAGTAGCGCGTAACTTTGCCCGGCGCAAAAGACGTCATTCCACTCAGAATAACTCACGCCGGATCCACCGTAGGCAGCGTCCATATGGTTAACGAATGTCTGAAAATCTGATTTGTAATATTTGGTTATTCTTTCCCGGAGAGCCGGGATGTCATTCTGTGTAACAAAAATACGCGGGTGGTTGCCTTGCTGCAGCGGGGAGTTGACTTTCGGGCTGAAATTAGCACCCATTACCCCCGTCGTTAAGTAAAAGAAGAAGGATAAAAGCGTTGCAATAGATCTCATGATGTTTTCTCCACTTGTTGATACGATGTTTGTTCCACTGCTTTTGCAGCGTTTATAACTGCGTGCAATTCTTAAGCTGATTGTATGGAATACAGTGATTTTCCTGATATTTTTCGCAACATTATGCGAATGATGTGCCAAATGCATCGGCAACTTTATTTCAGGTAAAAAACCAATTTAAAATGGAGAACGGCGTGTGTATCAAATTCAGGAGTGTAATTTAATTCACGTGCAACTTCAGTTTTGGTAATTTAGTAGCATGGTGTAGAAATGATATTCCTGCGATATTTGTCAAGAGCTGTGCCCGGAGAGTCGTTCTTTTTAAAAGAGTAAAGTTGTGCAAAATATAATCCGTTCCCGGGGGAATTTTGAGCGTAAGCACGTTTGGATTTTGTGGATGTTGGTCCTCTGTATGGAAATCCAGCGACCGGACTCATGTTCAAAGACGATTGCTTATTCTGATTTTGCAAACAGGTTATGGTATGTTAATTGTAGAAAATCAATAAAATGGAATGTGTGATTCCGCCCAGGAACACAGGCCGCCAGCAAAGCCTGGTCTGCATGGAATTGGGTGTGCCGCAATATTGTAATTTATTAGGTGGGACAGCATATTCCAGTATTGAAATTATCGGTGACGGTACGACATCCGCATGGAGTAAACACACTGTGCTCTTTAGACTGAGTGGAGGCGACGGATAGTGTGAGCTGAAATCAATAGCAAAACAGCCAGTAAATCAATTATTCAAACACAAGAGAAAAATGGCAAATTCAATTCAGGTTTATCCTAACGAAATTTCAGAACTCGATATGAGTCATCTTATTGATGAGCTGCGTTTGCGTGTTCGCTTATCTAACCCATATTACGATGACGACACCAGCAATGGCGTAAGTG
>QQUM01000310.1 GCA_008501545.1 Calditrichota bacterium | reverse complement strand
AAAGTGGTCTCTTTTCCGGCTTCTGTGATTTGGGATTTAGCCGAAGCGAAACATCAAACGCAAGAAGTTGTCGATGTTGAACAAATTAAAGCCACTTCTAAAAACAAGGCGATTAAAGAATTGGAACTGTATAAGAATGAGTTGTTGATTGAACGCCAGCGCCAGGCGGACATTAAACAAAAATACGGTTTTAAATCGCTTGACTATCTGATCTGGAAATTAGATGGTGATTTGATTAACCTGTTTGGTCGCAGAGATGCTGGCGAAAATGTCGATCTGGTCATTCGAAATAAAGAAGAACGAAAAGCCAATTATGAAAAAGCGTTGAAAGACCTGAAAATACAGGTTGAAAAAGAAAAAAGCCTGACCATGAGCATGCCCCAGTTTAAAGGCATTATCCGTGTTTTGCCGGAAACAGTAGTTGAGGCGGAAATGCGCAATGACCCGGAAGTGGAACGGATTGGAATGCGAATCACTATGGAATACGAAAAACAACATAACCGTAATCCTGAAGATGTGGCGGACCAGAACCTGGGTTTTGATATTCGTTCAACTGATCCGAAAACTAAAGAAATTCGCTATATTGAAGTAAAGGCCAGGTCAACAGCCGCGGCTGTTTCACTTACACAAAATGAATGGTTTAAAGCAAAGCGTTTCAAGGATGATTATTATTTGTATGCCGTAATGAACGCAACAACGAACCCCAAACTATATATCATCCAAAACCCGGCGGAACATTTGACGGCAGAAGAAAAAATTGAAGTGGTGCGTTATTTTGTACCCTTTAAGGAAATACGTGAAAAAGGAGTTATTGAGAATTGATCGAAGACAAACGTTTTATTGAGGAATCCTTTCCGGTAAAGGAAGTAAGCAAGGAATCGGCGCGGGAAAAGAACATTCGCCACGGACATATTTCCACCCTGCATATCTGGTGGGCGCGACGGCCATTAGCATCTTCACGGGCAACAAATTATGCTGCTTTGATACCGGCGCCAAAAAATATCGAAGAATGGCAAAAGGAACGTGATTTTATTATTGAGCTGAGTAAATGGGAAAACTCAAATAATGAAAAATTACTGGAACGTGCCAGAAAGAAAATACTGGAAGCCAATGGCGGCGTTCCGCCTAAGGTTTTAGACCCGTTTGGCGGTGGAGGGGCTATTCCATTGGAAGCCTTGAGACTCGGCTGTGAAACCTATTCCAATGATTTAAATCCTGTGGCCGTACTGATACAAAAATGCACCCTGGAATACCCACAAAAATACGGCAAGCCTATTCCCAAAAAACAATACCTGGCTGAACGGCCCTGGCTTAACGAAGAAAAAGGACAAACGAAAAAAGAAAAAAGATTATTTGATGATGATGAAACGGAAACAGTAAATCCCCTGGTGGAAGATGTAAAATACTGGGGCAACTGGGTTTTGGAAGAGGCTAAGAAAGAAATTGGACAATTTTACCCGGAAGAACCGGATGGCAGTGTTCCCGTAGGTTATATTTGGGCGCGCACCATTCCCTGCCAAAATCCGGCCTGCGTCGCGGAAATCCCTTTAATGCGCCAGTACTGGCTGGCGAAAAAAGCTAAGAAAAAGGTAGCGTTGTATCCTTATTTTGAAAACAATGAAGTGCAGTTTAAGATTGTTGGTGATGGGGCTGTCCTTTGCAAAGCCGAAGAATATGAAAAATGGCCTTCGGGATTTAAGCCTGAAAATGGAACAGTGGCCCGGGCTGTGGCTACTTGCCCGGTGTGCGGTTCAACTGTGGAAGCCACAAATACACGCAGATTGTTTAAAGATGGGAAATCCGGGCAACGCATGGTAGCGGTTGTGACACATAAACCTGGCACAACCGGTAAAAAATACAGGATTTCTACAGAGAACGATTTTCAGATTTTTAAGGAGGCCGAAACCTATTTGCATGAAAAACGGGAAAAACTGTTTCTGGAATGGGGAATGGACCCGGTGCCAGATGAAGAGATATCAGTAACGCCATCAGATACAATGGGCGGTACAAATCGTGTTTTGAATTATGATATAAAATCATGGGGTGATCTGTTCAATGGCCGTCAAAAATTGGCGTTAGCAATTTTCGTGGAAAAAGTACGAAATGGATTTCAGCTAATGTTAAAGACGAATAATAATTCAGAATATAGCAAAGCGTTAGTAACTTATCTTGGCTTAGCTTTAGATATGCAATCTGGCTTTAATAGCCGCCTATCCAGATGGGAAAATACATCACAAATTATTAAACACGTCTATTCTCGACAAGCGTTGCCGATGATGTGGGATTACGCTGAAAGCAATGCTTTCAGTGGTTCAACGGGTAGTTGGGAAAATGGATTCAATTATTATCTAAATAGCATAATTCATTGCTCGGGAATACCAGCTTCTTGCAATGTATATAACTATTCGGCAACACAACTCGCATTTAAAGATAATTTTTTTGATGTAGTTCTGACTGACCCTCCTTATTATGATAATGTTCCATACTCATATCTTTCAGATTTATTTTATGTTTGGCTTAAAAGATCTTTAGGGATGGTATATCCTGAACTTTTTTCTACACCATTGACTCCTAAAAAAAATGAAATTGTTGCATATACAAAAAAAGAAGGCGGTAAAGCTGAAGCAAACAGATTTTTTGAAGATATGTTAAAAAATGCATTTATGGAAATTCAGCGTATACTAAAACCAAAAGGTTTGACAACCATCGTATATGCCCATAAATCTACAGATGGATGGGAAACATTGATCAACTCATTGCTCGATTCAGGATTAGTTATTTCAGGAGCCTGGCCTTTAAATACAGAGATGCAAAACCGAATTTTAGCTAATGAGACGGCATCTTTAGCATCATCAATTTATATTGTTGCCCGTAAAATGGAACGCCAGCCCACCGGCTTTTACAACCAGGTTAAAGATGAATTGGACAAATATCTTAATTTTAAACTGGAACGTCTGTGGCAGGAGGGTATTAGTGGTTCTGACTTTTTTATTGCTGCTATTGGTTCAGCCATTGAGGTTTTTGGCAAATACGAGCAGGTCATGGATTACGAGGGCAATGTGGTGCGGGCTAATCGCCTGCTGCAGGATGTGCGTAAAATCGTCACTGATTTTGCGGTTAAACAAATATTGCATAACGGTTTTGCCGGGGAAATTTCCGACCTGACTCGGTTTTATGTGTTATGGCGCTGGGAATTCGGCGCGGTTAAAGTTCGCTTTGATGATGCCCGCAAACTGGCCCAAAGCTGCAGCATCGATTTGGCTCTTGAGTGGAATCGCTCTGGTTTCATAACAAAAGATAAAGAGTTTATTCGTGTTTTGGGTCCGCAGGAACGCAAGCTGGAAAGCATTAAGCATCCAACAGGTTTGGTCGATGTGTTGCATAAAGTTTTGTTGCTTTGGGAAAAGAGCAAACGGCAGGAAATTATTCAACTGCTGCAGGATTCCGGGTTTGGCAACAGTGAAGCCTTTTACCGGGTTGGGCAGGCGGTTTCCGAATGTTTGACCAACGATAATAAAGAAAAAAAATTGTTGGATGGATTTCTGTCCGGACGCGAACGCTTAATGGATGACGTTAAAAAAGGTCCAGACCAGACTGAACTGTTTTAGTGATTACTCAGGGAGAATATTAATAGATGAAACCGTTTCACACGATTGCCGTTCCGCATGATGATATTTTAAAAGGCCGTTTAACCATGGATGTGTTTGCCGCTGATTTGTGGGAGGTAGCTCATGTCCGTGGCCCGGATGAATATAAAGACGCCGAAACCTTTTTCAAGAAAACGTTTGTCACACAGGGTCTTGATAATTTGCTCACAGTTGTTAAAAAGCGGCTTGAGGGTAAAGGCGGGGATCCTTTTATTCAGTTGCAAACACCTTTTGGTGGTGGCAAGACACATGCTTTGATCGCCCTGTACCATAAATCGACCAAATGGGGTGCTAGGCACATTGTCATTGACGGTACAGCCCTAAGCGCCAAACAGACGGTCTGGGGATTTTTCGAGCAAACACTCACGGGGAAAATTGATCTGTGTAAAGGGCAAACGTCGCCTGGTAAGGAAATCATTCGCCAACTTCTTTCTGCGCATCAACCGCTGGTTATTCTAATCGATGAATTACTTGAATATGCAACCAAAGCTTCCGGTGTAGCTGTGGGGAACAGTAATTTAGCTGCTCAAACACTGGCTTTTGTGCAGGAATTGTCAGAGACCGTAAGCACGCTGAATCGTGTTTGTTTGCTCGTTACACTTCCTGCCAGCCTGATGGAACATTATGACGAGGATGCTGAAAATCTCTATCAAAAACTTCAAAAAGTTACTGGTCGTAAAGAAAAAATTTATACCCCTGTTGAAGAAAATGAAATCGGCAATATTATTCGCCAAAGACTTTTTAGTCATATTGATCTCGATGAAGCAAAGAAAGTTGCCGCGGATTTTGTTGAATATGCGGATAAAGAATGCATCTTACCCAGCGAGGTCCAACCCAGTGAATACTGCACCCGCTTCAGTAATTCCTATCCTTTCATGCCGGAGGTAATTGATGTGCTTTACCACCGCTGGGGTAGTTTTCATACTTTTCAGCGAACGCGTGGTGTTTTACGTTTATTGTCTCTGGTTATTTACAATCTTCGTGATTCGAATAAATCATATATCAGCTTGGCCGACTTTGATTTAGGGCAGCAGGAACTGCGTCAAGAATTACTTAAACATATCGGTTCTGAATTTAACAGCGTCATCGGTAATGATATTTCCGGTAACGAATCCGGGTCTCAGAAGGTGAATAATACGCTTGGCAAATCATATCGGGGTTTGGGAATTGGAACCCGTACCGCAAACACTATCTTCCTCTACTCATTCTCAGGAGGCCAAGAACACGGCACGACCTTAGGAGAGATTAAAAGATCGGCAACAACACTACAAAATCCATCGCCTTTAGTCGCTGAGGCAGTTGAACATTTAAAGATGAAATTATTCTATCTGCAAAGCAGGGGTGATAAATATTTTTTCAGTAATCAAGCCAATTTGAACCGTATTCTTCTAAATAATATGGAAAATGTAAAAAGTCCTGAATTGGTCAATTTGGAAATGGAACTCTTAAGATCATCGCTTAAGGGCCATCGCTTTAAAACTTATATTTGGGAAGATAAATCGCTCAATATTTCCGATTCAGAAGAATTAAAATTAGTAGTACTAAAAAGCGATAATAAAAGTTCTATTGATGAAATTCTTAAAACAAAAGGACAAACGCCACGGGTTTATCGCAACACCGTTTTCTTTTTGTATCCATTGGAATCGGAACGCAGTGGCTTTGTAAATACTCTCAAGCGCAAAATCGCTTTTGACAATATTGCCAAAGACGAGCATTTACGATTGACCGAAGAACAGAAGAAGGAAGTCAAAGAAGAGATTAAAAAGCTGGCCACACCTTTGCAGGATGCTATACGCCGTTTGTATCGAATGATTGCGATACCTGAGAAAGACGGTTCTAAAGAAAGAGATTTAGGTATTGCCACCTATGGGTTAAATAAAAGCCTTGATGAAGAACTATTTGAACAACTAAAACTAGATGGTGAAATACTTGAGAAAATCGCTCCCATCGTTTTAAGGGAAAAATTTTTCAGAGACAAGGATTATGTTTTAACGGATCAGTTGTATCAGGCAACTCTTAAAACCCCCGGTGAAGCACGCCCGGTCAATCGTATGGTTCTGGAATATTGTATTCGGGAAGGTGTGCAGATGGGTCTCTTCGGTTTGGGTGAATTGGAAGAAGATAATCCAAGATGTGTGTATTTTAAAGAAAGTGCTACCATTTCTTTTGCTGGGAAAGAAATAATTATCAAAGTCGAACTTTGTGTTCAGCAGAAGAAAGATGGTGACTCGGAAATCCTAGCCCCCCCAGTTTCTGGCAGTGAAGAAAAAGAACAGCCTGATATAAATAATAGTGATAGCGCGTCATTTCAACCGCCAGCATCGACAAACAAAACAAGCGAGCTGTTGAGTTTGAAATTTGATATTCCTAAAGGTAAAGTATCAAGCATCATGGGAATCATGAATTTGCTTCAAAGCAAATTTGAACACCTTGAAATATCTCTGAAAGCAAAAGATGGCAGCATTTCACAACAGGAAATCGAAGATAAAATAGAAGAGACGTTCCGACAATTAAATATTGATTTTGATATTTCATCGAAGGAATAGGCATGGTACGATAAAATAGACAGCTCCGGTAATCAACCAGAGTGTGCATCTCTCACACCACCGTGCCCATTAACATTGCTTAGGATAAACTCCCGGGTTGTGTAAGCGATGGTTTTACTTCGTATAAACTTCGATTTATGAATTTACAGTCTTCCGAACTTTTAGGTAGTATGTATGATACCAAGGACACATAGCCCCTTCTTTCTAAACGATCAATCGTGATGGTTGTACTCAGTATCAGACTACACGCCACAGCACATATTCACATACGCGTTCTCCTCCATGAATAAGTTATTCCTTTCGGAATGTCCTATCTCATAAAGTTCCTCATTTTGCTTCACCGAACATCGTTTTCCGGTTTGGTTGCTTTAAATTAATGGCTTTAGTTCTATATCAAACACCCGATTCATCTTAAAAGAAACTGATTCCAGGCATTTCTGAAAGCAACTTTCTTACACATTCGAAAATACCAGAATGTAGGACAGCGCTTATAACACGCACTGCAATGAATCGGGAGTTTGACTTATTTTTCCAATTGTAACTTTAAATAAGCTAACCCAGCAGCTATAGCATCAAAAGCATTCAACCAATATAACTCCTTCCATCGTTTATCCTGCTCCAAATAAATGTTTAGCTCTGGGTATTGGGATACAATTTTTCTTGCTGTAGTCAGCTTGTTTACTTTACCATTTCCACAAATGATCTTTCGTATAGTCTTTGGATTATAACTTGAAATTGGCAGCTTGTTAGCTTTTGCCGTTTCTTTTATAGTTTTGATACAGCAATCAAATAGTTTGCTACCAAGCTGACTCACCCAACCATTTTCAAGAACGATTTCTTTAATACTGTAATCAGCAATGAGTTTATTCAAGTACTTTGCAAGTGCGTCTTTCAATTTACTTTCTGGACGGAATTGTCGAAGCGATTTTACGGCGTAGTAAACCAATTCTTTGCCTTCCAAAACAGCTATTCCCATTTCACGTGCGCCGGGATCAATGGCCAATAGTCTTTTGGGTTTGTGAATTTTCTTCTGCATATTGTCGAACAAGAAACGCAAAAAGTGCAGTTCGTGATTTTCTAATTTTGGAATCTGGCACTTTTTGTGTTTCAACCACTGCCTGAATAATGACATCTGTTGGATGATTTTGGCAAAGCGAGTCAATAACCTTTTGCTGGTCAGGCGCTTTGAACAGCTCCGCTATTTTGCCACTCAATTCAGGCAGTGGCAGTTTTGTTAAATCTATTTTTAATTTTTTCGACCTTTGGTTTTTTACTGTTGTTTTGTTTTCAAGGACATTGCTCACAGTAGGCTCTCGCTCTTTCATCCAACCGGAAATTTTCAAAATCAACTCCTTCCCTTGTTTCTTTACACTGATATATTGATGCCTTTTTAGCACCGCAATCCAGTTCCTTATGACTTGCTCAGCTACATTGAATTTCTCTGCAATAGCATCTGCTGCAATGACTAACTTTCCGGTGTTTTTATTGGCATGGACATTAAGATAAAGATAAAGCCACAAAGCCATACGCATTTGCTGAAAATGTGCATCCAGTTTTTCTTCAAAAATTCTTTTTAGATTGGCAAACATGGAGTTATCGGATTGTTAATTCATGGGGATTTTAGATGGAGTGTCATCAAAAGATTTGGGACATCGAAGAATAAACTTACTTTCCTGATTTGGGAAATCAGTCAAGTAATAGGCCACCAAACCTCTGATCTCCAGCATTTTCAAACAGGACTTAATAGCGCGCTGACTTAAACTCGTTTTTTTTGCAAGGCTTTCAAGGGAAATTTCCAAAAACTGTGAATCGGGATCTGCAAACCAGTACAAGGTCATGAACAACTTGATTTCCTTTGGCGACATTGTCATCCAATGGGGACTGAGTGTTTTTCTTAAAGTGAATCCGTTATCCATACAGTTATATTTCGTAAGAATGATTGCATAGTGTAAGTATACTCGACTCAACAATTTTCATAAGAAGGTGAAAACAACATTCCCTGGTTACTCTTGTGGATACCATTTTTCATTTTTAGAATCGTAGTAGATTTTACCTTCTTTCTTTAGTTGAATAAGCTCTGCGATGTTTGTAATTCTTTTCCCTTGATAGATCACAAAGGGTTCTGGTTGTGGTTCCAATTTTTTGAATTTTTCCACGTTACAAGAATCATTTTTAACATTATCAGTATTGTTTGCTTTGTTGTATGTGCCTACCCAGCGTTCCACTTGCGTCCTACTTACCGTCCCACCAGCGTCCCATACATGTTGATATCGTTCCCAGTTTTTTATGTAAACTAAGGTGAATTTAGCGTTCTTTTTGAGTTCCACCTTTCCTTCTTGTTCCAGAAAATTGAGCCAATTCCAGAAAGTGGTTTTGGCAACGCCAAGTTCAGTTGCAGCTTTATTACTACCACAGATAAATTCACCAGGCTGCAGCTCGACTTTGGTTCTACCAATTAAAAAACTTTGGTGTTTGTGGGTTGCCTTGAGTAAACACCATATCCATATTTTCAATCCTTTC
>QQUM01000117.1 GCA_008501545.1 Calditrichota bacterium | reverse complement strand
TGTGCGGGAATTGCAAAATGCTATCGAGCATGCTTTTGTGCTGGCGACTGGCGCTTTGCTGGAACCGCTGCATTTGCCTCCCGAGATACGATTTGCCAGTAACCAGGGTGCTCCGCCTCCACCGCCTGATGAACTCAGTAAGGGGGAGGAAGAAGAAGAACTGCGCCGAACACTGTTTGCCACAAATGGCAATCTCCACAAAGCCGCGCAAATTCTCGATATGCACCGAACAACCCTGTGGCGAAAAATGAAGGAATACCGCATCGAGAAGGGATTTGGGAAGCAAAAATAAAATATAATTCTGGCTAACTACTCTCCCATCAACAGGGATTGATAAAACGTTGCAACAATTTCCGTGAAAAATGTTGCAACGTTTTGCTTTATGCAACATTTTTGAGCCGCATCGTTCCTGTCCATAATGAAAGTTCAGACTGAATCCAGTCATTTTCAACCAACACTCATTTTTTCATAATTTGACGTGAGTTCAATGTAAAATTTTTTCATTAACCATATTCCAGCTAGAGCGAAGGCGTCTCGCCGAGTATTGTGGGTGGGTTCCTCGGCGGGACGCCTTCGGACGAGCTCCAGGAATTTATTTTTTATTTTTCCAATTTATCTGTCATCAGACTTACACTAATTTTATACCTCAATACTACCCAACTTAACACCCGCCCCTCACCATTTATGGCTTTTCCCTCATTGCAATGGCATGGAAGTTGTCATAATGGCTGTGAAATTGCAGTTTACATCGGTTTAAATTGAATTTAGAGAAAATGAATCCAGTACACACAGAATCGAATAGCATGCATCTGCGAAACAAATTTTCACTCATGCTTTTTTATCGCGACGACAACAGGGAAAGCCAGGCAATGCGAATTGTGATAAATGAAGCTGTGCAACAATTCGAACTGCAAAAAATAATTTCAATCGAGGAGGTGGAGTTTGATAGAGAGAATGAACTTTGTCTGCGCTATAAAATATATGGCTTTCCGACACTGCTCGTCTTTGTCAACCAGGAATTAGTTGAAAAATATTATGGCCAGATACAGAAAAACGATATTGAAAAGATACTTCATGAACTCATCCACAATTGATTACAAATCCATTCAAGAAAGGAATTAACAATGGACAAAATTCAAAGGATTTTAACTGCAGCGCTCACTGGTTTGCTGCTCATCATGTTCAATTTTTCAAATTTGTCGGGACAAGATCTTAGAGCGTCTTTATTCAGCGAGGCTGATGCTGCATTTACGAATGCAAAAAAAGTACATGCTGATGTGTTAGCGCCAAAAAGCTATGCCGAAGCTTCGAAACATTACGAGAAGGCCGACGCCGATTTTAAAAAAGGCAAAAATCTTGAGGAAATTCGTAAGCAACTGCGGGCAGCGATTAGCTACTTAACCAAAGCCGTCAAAGCGACCGAATTGGCAAATGTCACGCTGAAAACTTCAATGAGCGCCCGGAGTGATGCAAAACAAGCTGAAGCGCCGAAATATGCTGAAAAACTCTGGCTGGAAGCACAAAAGAAATTCGATGAGGCAGGCCGCAAGCTCGAGTCCGGTGATGTGAATGCCGCAAAAAACAAATCCGGTGAAGCCGAAAGTCTGTTTCGCCGGGCTGAGTTGAGTGCAATAAAAGCCACCTACCTCGCACCAACCTGGCAATTGCTAGAGCAGGGCAAAGATATCGATGCTGATGACCATGCACCGAAAACATATGCCAAAGCGCAGATGCTGGTTAAACAAGCGGAAAAAATGCTGAATGAAAGCCGCTACGACACCGACGAACCGCGTAGTCTGGCGCATGATGCAAACTATGAGGCACGTCATGCAATTTATCTGACCAATTTCAGCAAGGAATTCAAGGACAGCGACCAGAAGGTTGAAGACCTGGTACTCGCCTCGGAAGTGCCTTTGCAGAAAATCGCCGGCAAACTGGATATTTCTGCCAGGTTTGACGCCGGCTATGATTTAACAACCCAAAAAGTTGTCGAATCGGTCGAATTGCTGCAGGAAGAAAAAGATAAATTGACCGGTGAAGCAAACAGTCTGAAAAGCCAGGTGGAAACACTCACGGCCCGTGTTACCGAGATGGAAGGCCAATTGGGCGGTATTGAAAAAGAGAAATCGCAGCTTGCACAGCGCATTAAACTACAAGCTGAAAACCGCAAGCGTTTTGCTACAATAGCGGAATTATTCAACATCAGTGAAGCGCGTGTTTTTCGTGAAGGCGAGAATGTGATCATTCGCTTGTACGGCCTGACGTTTCCGGTCAACAAATCGATTATCGAACCGCGCTTTTTCAGTCTGCTGACAAAAGTTCAAAATGCGATTAATGAATTCTCTGGCTGTATGATTGATATCAACGGGCACACCGATTCCCACGGCAGTGATGAGCAAAACCTGAAGCTTTCGAATGAACGCGCAGAAGCGGTTAGGCAATATCTTCTCGCAAATATGAATCTCGATCTCAAACGGATAAAAGCTGTTGGTTTTGGTGAGAGCGATCCGGTCGCCAGTAATGAAACACGGGAAGGTCGTGCGAAAAACCGTCGCATCGACGTTGTGATCACCCCTGCAATGCAGGTTGTGAACTAAATTAGATTTTTCGCGGCACCCAGGTTTGTCATCCTGTAAGGAACTTTTTAGAATCTATCATTAATCTCAAATTAAGGAATAGTTTTTAAGATAGTCGCAAGAACTAAAAAAGGTTCTTGCAGTATGACACCTTGGAAAGGATCGCGATTGTATCGAGACTGGCTCACATCGAACTCACGTTAATAAAGGAAATGAATCATGAATTTATGGCAAAAAATCAAGGATAGCGCTGGAATTGTTGCAGAAAAGGCGAGCGATTTGGCCGAAGCGGGCAGTGGCCTTTTACAACAGGGTTCTGATAAATTATCAAAATCGGATGTGCCAAGCAAAGCGATGGATTTAAGCAAGTTGCAAGCTGAAGTGGATGAATTGCGCACTGCAATTCAAAATCATTTCACTGCATTGGGTGGTGAAGTCTACGTTTTGTACACAACTGATAAAAAAGACGAGATTGTCGATTCGATACAATCAGAAATCGGGAGATTGGAAACATTACGAGATGAATTGGAAGAAAAAGAGCAAGCGCTTAACGAGCTTGGCAAAGCCTATGATGAACAGTCGATTTCCATGCGCGCGCTCAAAACACTGCGTGATGAACTCGACACAGCTGGTGGAACCATCGAGTATTTAACTGTCAGCGACGGTTCGCCTTATATCGGATTGGCATTGGGTGAGCTTGAGAAGCCGACAGATATTTTGCTTGGCACAATTATCCGTGGCGAGGAATTGATTATACCGTATGGCGAAACTCAGATTGAAGCTGGAGATCGAATTATGTTGATGGGGAAAAAGGAGGCAGTTATTGATATGCTGCATAATTTTAATCTGGAGGCTGAGTAAAACGAATCCTCAGTGTATAAAATGAATAATGATGTAAATTCCAAAATCTGGCAATTGAACCGGGGTAATACACCCCTGGTAGCCACAGCAATCCACAATGGTCATAATTTACGACGGGAAGTAGAAGAAATTATGGCGCTTGGCGCCGATGAACGACTGCGTGAGGAAGATCCTTTTACATGGGAATGGACAATTGTATCCGACACACAAATCATCGGTTTGCAGTCACGTTTTGAGGTAGATTTAAACCGGCCCCGTGAAACGGCAGTTTATATTAAACCGGAACAAGCCTGGGGATTGCATGTATGGAAGCGTGAACCGACGATGGAAATTTTAAACCGCTCTCTGGCACAGTATGATGCCTTTTACGCCGAAGCGCACCAAGTTTTCAGCGAACTGGAAAAGAAATATGGCCGTTTTGTAGTGCTCGATATGCATTCCTACAACCATCGCCGTGACGGAAACAATGGCAACTTCGCTGATCCGCAACTGAATCCGGAAGTGAATATCGGCACCGGAACAATGGATCGAGAACGCTGGGCGCCGCTGGTGGATCGCTTCATTGCTGATCTGCGTGCTTTTAACTACAACTCACGCCACCTCGATGTGCGCGAGAATGTAAAATTCCGTGGCGGGCAGTTCCCACGCTGGGTGCACCAGAATTTTCCACAATCCGGTTGTTGTATTGCCGTTGAGTTTAAAAAATTTTTCATGGATGAATGGACCGGCGAACCGGACAGCCAACAACTGGATGAAATTCGCTGGGCATTAAAGTCCACAGTTCCGGGAGTGATGATTGAATTGGAAAAGCTGGGAGTAAAATTGTGAAGAGAGAGGTGAAACCAGTCTCGGACAGATTTATTCGAACAGTTTGCAAGCGTTTGTCGGAGAACAAACGTGTGCGACGGTCGCTTCCGGAGTGGGGTCGCATACACATCGACAGACAATTGCCGTTTCTTTGTGTTTACCGAGGACCGAATGTTCCCGATAATTCCCAGCCCGAGCGTCTGGTCATGGGGGAGGCGTCTTATCTGGCAGCAACGCGGCATCGTAAACACCAGCGACAAATAATAAACCTGGCTAAAAATATTGCACAAACATTCAAAGAAATTTTTGGGACATTTTTGATTGTGGAAGTCTGGTATACAAATGATAAAACCGACAACCACCTACCCTATTCCCAACCGGCTTTTAAAATTATCAGCCCTGCAAAATCAGCCATTTTGCCAACGATTGAGATACTGGAAAAAGCATTAAAAAAAATCAAAATTCGCAAAGCATCCGCTGAAGTTGAAAGAATTGCTTCATCTAAAATTGCTCCCAAAGGATTGCCTCCCCTGCTTACTGCACCAGAAGCCAGGCAGCTTGGATGTCACATCATCGGCATTGAAGTTCAGCACATTTTTAAAGACCCGGAATCCGGTGAGGTATTCCCACTTATCCGCCGCGAGCTGCAAAGGCGATTTTCCAGGGCACTAAAATTCTATTTCTTCGAATTTACCAATAAACATACTGTTTACCGTCCGCAGCACTACCTTTCCCTTGGACGTTGGAGTATGGTGAAAGCCGTTTGGGAAGTGGACAAACAACTCGCTGAAATCAGCAACCGTTTTGATTTTCTCCTGCAGGTCACTCCCATCAACACCGATGCTGCCTGGACGGCTTTCCAGCGTAACCGTTTTGAAAAAAAACCGGAGTTTGTGTACCGTCCGCTGCCAATTGATCCTGTATTGACCAAGCGGCGGCTTTTTCATGTTCCAGTGGAGCGAATTGAAGACCCGTCGCTGGCACAGCTCTTTCGCGAACAGCAGCTCGAGCTCGACAGAAAACTCACTTTGCTTTTCGATCGCGGGACGCAACGATTTATGTACGGCAGTTTGCAGCTTTATGGGGAGGTGCACGATTCCTTGCTCAATCTCGCGACTGAGCTATTGGAAAAATTGTCGCCGCACAGCAGGGATGAATCATCTGGCAAAACCGTCGATGCAAAGAGCTTTGCAGCGCGTGCAAGGGATGAACTGCATTATTTTCAAAAGGCCTTGCCGGAGAGCAGCACCAGGATTGACGTGCGCGATGATATAAACGGTCTGATGGTCCCCCAGGGCAACCTGCTCATTGGAACTCGCACAAAAATACCACAGTCACGAATAGAAGCGCTCATACAACACGAAGTGGGAACACATGTTTTAACCTATCTCAACGGCAAGGCGCAGCCTTTCCGCCAGCTTTTTATTGGTTTGGCCGGATATGATGAATTACAGGAAGGTCTTGCAGTCCTGGCTGAATATCTGGTTGACGGGCTCACACGGCCACGCATGCGGCTTCTGGCAGCACGAGTCGTCGCGGCACACGCCCTGACAAGCGGTGCATCTTTTGTCGATGTTTTCCACGATCTGAATAAAAATTATGGATTTGAGCGTCGCACGGCATTTTCAATAACCATGCGTATTTTTCGCGGTGGCGGTCTGACGAAAGACGCTGTCTATTTGCGTGGATTGGTACAACTTTTAGAGTATCTCAAAAATGGAGGGACACTGGAGCCGTTGTTTGTTGGGAAAATTGCAATAAATCATATCCCAATAATTAAAGAACTACAATGGCGCAAGGTGCTGCACCCCATTCCGCTGATTCCCCGGTATCTGCATGATCCGCAAACGCTTCAAAAATTAAATGGCCTGCGTAATGGCCAATCAATTCTAAACTTGACAAAGAGGAGTAAAAAATGAGGATTGGCTTTGTTGTGAACGATGTCATGACCGAACAAACAGGCTATACTACAACGCGGCTGGCAATGTGGGCCATCAACCGCGGTCACGAAGTTTGGATAATGGGTTTGGGAGACCTGGCTTATGATGCTGATGAGATCATTCGCGCCCGCGCTCGCTCTGTTCCTAAAAAACAGTACAAATCAAATGAGCTTTATCTTAAAATGCTGCAGGGAAAAAGTGCAATAAAAGAACGCATTACCGTGGATGACCTTGATGTGCTCATGCTGCGCAGTGATCCCGCCAACGAGACCGGACAGCGGGCCTGGGCAGCAAGCGCCGGCATCAATTTCGGCCGCATTGCCATGCGCCACGGTGTCATCGTTTTGAACGATCCTAACGGCCTTGCCAAAGCGGTCAACAAAACCTACTTTCAACTTTTTCCTGAAGAAGTCCGGCCACGAACGCTGATCACGCGTGACTTAAATGAAATTAAGGCATTTGCGAAAGAGCAGGGAGGGAAGATTGTACTCAAACCATTGCAGGGTTCTGGGGGTTCTGGCGTTTTTCTTGTTGGCGATGAACATCGCGCGAATTTAAATCAAATAGTCGAATCGCTGCAGAGAGACGGGTATATTATTGCCCAGGAATACTTAGCGGCAGCAGAAAATGGGGACATCCGTCTTTTTATGATGAATGGTCAACCATTGCGCCACAAAGGGAAATATGCGGCTTTTCGAAGACGTCGCACCGGAGACGATATGCGTAGCAATATCCACGCTGGCGGGAGATTAGCGCAAGCGCAAATTACAGAAGAACATTTAAAACTTGCTGAAATTGTCCGGCCAAAACTTGTACAGGACGGCATGTTCCTCGTTGGATTGGATATTGTGGGTGATAAACTGATGGAAATCAATGTTTTTAGCCCGGGTGGTCTTGGCAGTGCGCAAAAGTTCGAAAAAGTTAACTTCAGTCACGCTGTCGTCGATGCGTTGGAGAGGAAAGTTGAGTATATGCGCTATTATCGCAGGAATTTTGATAACGATGAAATGGCGACATTATAACGCTGGAATCTGAGTTGAGCGATTTTGCCCTCGACACTTTGGCCAGCTCAGGCTCCGGCTGGATGCTGAATCTGTCGAAGCGCAAATCGCTCTGGATATATATCAATTGTCTTTATTTTTACATTTGCTTATAATCTTTCAATGCTGTGTTTAACTGTAAAATGCTCAAACTAACCGTTTTCATTTCTCCCATCCCAGGAGTCGATAATGTTTGAAAATCGCCATAAACGGCGTTCGAAAAAATCCGGTCTGCCGCCCGGAAGTTATGTTTTTCTCGGCGAGAAACGCCAGGAACAAATTGAGATTAGTCTCATGCGTTACGATGTATCAAACTTTGAATTTCGAATGCTTGAGACGATTGAGGAGACATTTCAATACAAAGATAATAAAAATGTCACCTGGATAAATATCTATGGTTTGCATGATACAGCATTGCTGAAGAAAATCGAGACGGCATTTGGCATCCATCCATTGGTTTTGGAAGATGTGCTCAATACGACCCAGCGACCGAAAATAGAAATTTTCCATGATTACGTTTTTTCAGTCCTTAAGATGATCTCCTTTAATAAAGAAAATGAGCAGATATCGACTGAACAAATCAGCCTGATTTTGAAAAACAACCATATTCTTTGTTTCCAGGAGCGCAAGGGGGATATTTTTCACGCGTTGCGGGAGCGAATCAAAAACGCTACAGGGCGGATTCGTAAATCCCGGGCGGATTATCTTGCCTATGCGATTATGGATGTTATTGTGGATAATTATTTTCTTGTGCTGGAAGAATTGGCGGAGCATATTGAAATGCTCGATGAAGAAGTGGCCGATGATCCCGATCCTGAAACAGCACAGAAAATTAACGGGTTAAAGCATGCCCTGCTGATGCTTCGTAAAAATACCTGGCCATTACGGGAAGTTATCCATCAGCTCGTACGCGATGAAAATCCACAATTCCATCAGGAGACCATGCCTTTTTTGCGTGATCTGTATGATCATGTGCTGCAAGTCATCGATACAACGGAGACCTGTCGCGAAATGACCAACGGTTTGATGGATATGTACATGTCCATGATGAGCAACCGAATGAATGAAGTCATGAAAGTGCTCACGATCATCGCAACAATTTTTATCCCGCTTTCTTTTCTGGCCGGCGTGTACGGGATGAATTTTGACACGAGTATCAGTCCTTTTAACATGCCAGAGTTGTCCTTCAAGTTTGGGTACATTATGTTCTGGCTGTTTTCTCTGGCGATCGGCGCCGGGCTTCTGCTGTATTTTAAGAAGAAAAAGTGGTTGTAGGGGAATGCTTTTATGACAAAAACAAAAACATCATCTGCTGGCCATGGATTTGGAACCGCGCCGGTATTTTTAGCCGCAATCAGCACAATTCTTGGCGCTATTCTGTTCCTGCGCTTCGGCTATGCTGTTGCACACGCCGGGATGCTGGGATCGATTCTGATCATACTTATCGGCCATGCCATCACCATCCCGACCGCACTGGCAATTGCTGAAATCGCCACTAATTTAAAAGTGGAAG
>QQUM01000521.1 GCA_008501545.1 Calditrichota bacterium | reverse complement strand
GAGATGTCTCCCTGGCAGGCGCCATTGCTCGATCAAAACACCTGTTGTTATATCAAATGCCCCTTTTGTCAGCTGGAATATGGTGTCACTTTGTTGCAGGCACTCAAATGTATCCGGGCTGACAAGCGTTTCCTTACCTGCTTCCAGCTTATTTATTCTGCGAATATCACTATTTTCAAGGAATCGGCTGAGATCATTTTCAAGTTGGTCTAATAACTTGAAGGCTTCGTGGGCAGCACCCTGCGCGCCACCACTGTCTTCGCTTTCAATAAAAATCTCGAAAACAGTGGCCATCGCCTTATGTGCAAAACAATGAATGTTTTTTTTATCCCGCCATGAGGGAAGTATAGAATCCGGCTGCTGATTTTTATCCTGTTCAAATTGCATTTTTCACGCACAGGTTGATATGTATCAATTCATTTTTAAATTATCCCGATGCAAGATAATTAAAAATACTCCCCAATCAAACATAAGAAAATGTGCATACAAGTGGAAACAGCTAAGCCCTCTATTGCTGAAACATATTTCCTGGCATCATTTTATTTTGTAAAGGATTCTGCATTTCACGGAAAGTAATTCCCTTTGGCAAAGTTACTTTCTCTTTAGGGATGGTTACATTAAACTCAGCACTTTCAGCGACAGAGGCCATATTCATGCCGCCAAAACCGACGACGTTTTTGAAAGGGACCCCGTTCCAGACCCAGGTCTTTGAATTCATTGATTTGATTTCCCACACTTCACAAAGCTTGCCGGCTACTTTTTCCATGCCAATTTTTTTCCCACCCATATCCTGCATCATTTTTTTTCCGACATCTGTTAAATCTTTATTTTTTGCATTTTTGGTCAACTCATCGATCAGCGGTGTCTTCATTTTTGTACCGGTATTCGTGTTGAAATCCACAGTATAGGTCCATTCGCCATCAAGCAATGTCAGCGTATTTGTTTTCTGCTTCATACCCATCATTGACATTTCTGTTTGTGTATATTTGGCTTCAAGCATTCCCCATTTGTCAAAATACACAATTTCGGTTCCTTCTTGCATGCCGGATACTTTATACTTCACGATTCCGGATTTCACCTTGTAACGTTTCATGGGCGGAGAAGAATGCAATGGTTTTGCGGACTCGAACAAAATACCAAAAACCAACAATCCAACCCCCAAAGTGTAAAAAACAAACCGGTAATTTTTCATGAAGTTTCCTTTCGTCAAAGGTGCGATGCACTTCACTCCGAAATTACCAAGCATCATCAAAGATTTGCAGCCCTTTCGGTAATAAATGCGTCGCACCTGGCTAAATTTCATTTTTTCATGTTATTTTTGACACTTGCTCAAATTTAATAACTAGTTTTTGCTTGTAAGAAGAAACTTAATTCGCCGCATTGTTGCGTTTATTACTCAATGACCTGATGAATTAAGTTTTCATGCCATTATTTCAAAAACAGCATTTTTTTGGTTTGAACAGTGTTACCAACCTGCAAGCGGTAAATATAATATCCTCCAGCGACCTGTTTCCCGAATTGGTCTCTGGCATCCCAGGCGACGTTATGGTGTCCTGCCGATCGACTTCCTTCTACGAGCGTACGGACTTTTTGGCCAAGAATTGAATAAATGTCCAATTTAACTTGTGCACTCCTGGGCAATTCAAACGCAATTGTCGTTTCAGGATTAAATGGATTGGGGTAGTTTTGTAACAGGTCAATCTCCTCTGGCACTGCAGCAGATTCTTCAATCCCTGTAATCGCTTCGACCGCATCCAGGCGACCCCAACCCCATGCATCGGTAAAATTCGGATTTGTTTCACCAGGTTGGCTCTGTACCCAGGCCAATTCAAAGGCTCCTTTTGCCAACCAGCGATACTGGATTGTCGATTCTGAAGAAGAGGAGACAACGATACCGTTCGCTACTGTTGTATTTGTTGTTTTATCATCAATTCTCAATCGCAAACATTCAAAATCTCCCATAGGCAAACGTACCGTTCCCCAGGCGTCGATTGTGTTCATCGACGTATCGGTATCAATCGTAAAAAAACCCGGCACTATGGATTGTGTGTCTGCAGAAGCTGTTTGCCAGGTGTCGCCAAATTGTAGCGGAAACGCAGCCACCGTATCATTCGTCATCGACACAATGCTCGTATCGAGGTCACCACCGAAATAAATGCTATCGCCCAATTCAACAAAAAAATTCGAATTAATAGTATAGAAATTATAAAACTCGCCATCCAGGGAATCCGGAATTACAAATTCATGCACGAGATTTGCAGCAGGAAAAACGTTCGCGTGAACTGTGCCTTGCGGTGAATAATATTTGTGAATTGACGTTGTGGGTGAAATGAAGTTGTTATTACGGAAATCCCATACCTGGTTTCCACCACTGGAGCCGGAATTGAATGTATAATTTCCTTCTTCTTCAAGTAACACAGTTTCTTGTTTACCTGCCAAACTCAATAAATCTGCACCAGTGATCGTGATTTGAGCAAATGCGTGATGTACGTTGCCAACCAACAACAATGTAATTGTCATAAAAAATGCCACTCGTAACCGTTTGTTCATAGAATCCTCCTGTTGAAATTAGGAATCATACAATATCGTTTTAATTTATTTTATTTATTTCAGCATTAATTATCAATACCAAACATCTGTAAAGATGCGTCTTATTTCGTCTATTACCAAATTTTCTTTCGATTTGTTCAAATAATTCTGCAAGTCTTGTCACCAATTTCGACACAATATTTTTACGATGCGCATTTATAGCAATTTTTCTCAGGAGAGTTGAAACAATCTGTGTCATCATCCGTTGTTTGTCGTGAATTCCCTTACCTGATTTTCGACAATTCGTGAAGAACGTACAACACTCTTCCAATTATTTTGTCTTTGAAAATAACGCCTGCGGCATTACATGTCCTGCAGATAACTTTTTGGCACGAATGAGGAGCAAATATCCATGTCAAAGAAAAAAATCATTATCGGCATCATTACTTTGGTCGTTATCGTGGCCGTCGTTGTTACCATGAACATGAAAAACAAAAAAATAACGGCTATTGAAGTTGAAACGGCAGAAGTGAAACGAGAAAACATCATTCAGACCGTTAATGCCAACGGACGCATTCAACCTGTAACGCAGGTTAAAATCAGCGCGGATGTCAGCGCAAAAATAATGCGTCTTGGTGTTAAAGAAGGCGATTGGGTTGAAAAAGGAGATTTCCTCATCGAACTGGACCGTGAACGCTATTTAGCTGCGGTAGAGAGTGCGGAGGCAAATGTTAATTCTGCAGAAGCCAACGCAAAACTCGCTCGTGAAAACATGCTAAAAACAGAAAAGGATTACAAACGTATTCAAGAACTCTTTAGCAGAAAACTGGATTCACAGGCCAATCTTGATGCCACCTATGCAGCATTTAAAGTTGAAAAAGCACGTTATGAATCAGCCCTTGAGGGTGTGGAGCAGGCGAAGGCATCGCTAAAACAAAACAGAGATTCGTTGGCAAAAACCACGATTTATGCCCCGATGAGCGGAACGATCAGTACGCTTAACAAAGAAGTTGGGGAAATCGCCCTTGGTTCGCAATTTCAGGAAGATGTGATTATGATCGTTTCGAACCTGGCTGGAATGGAAGCACGGGTGGATGTTGATGAAAATGATATCGTTTCGATTTCCATTGGCGATTCGGCCAAAATCGAAGTTGATGCAATACCCGACCTTGTATTCCGGGGTGAAGTTACTGATATCGCCAGTTCTGCCAAAGTTACCGGAGAAGGCAGTACAGATCAAAAAACTGATTTCGAGGTCAAAGTTGGGGTCACCGGGATATATAAAAAAGAAATGCAGGAAAAAAGCGAAGCCACAAATGGCCACGCCAGCAAAGGCGATGTCCGCATTCCGGCGCTCGATCCCATGGCTGATTTACGCCCGGGTATGACTGCCACGAGTGATATCATGGTCGAAGCACATGAGAATTCACTGGTAATACCGATCCAGTGCGTTGCAGTTCGAACAGTCGACCAGCTGAAAAACCATGAAGACAAAAAAGAAACAGAGAGCGAAGAGAGCGAAGAGAGCGAAGAGAGCGAAGAGAACGAGGAGCAGAGCGAGACCAGGTACCAGCCAGATAAGGATGGATTTGTCGAAATCGTCTTTGTCATCCGCGATAACCATGCTTATGCCGTTCCAGTAAAAACCGGCATCCAGAGCGAAACCCACATCGAAATTTTAGAAGGTGTGAACGAAGGTGATTTGGTTGTTACAGGAAATTACAGAGCCATTAGCAAAGACTTGCACAATAACGCTGAAGTCTCCTTAAAAAATAAATCCGAAAATATTTAGGCTATCACACGCATCCATTACTTTGCAGGCACCATATGAAAAAAATATATCAAAATATCGAAGCATTCAAAATTGCACTGCAAGCGCTCATCGCCAACAAAACTCGTGGTATTTTAACGACGCTCGGTATCATCATTGGGATTGTCGCTGTAATTACCACGATGACAGCTGCGAATGGATTGGGGAACGCATTTAAAGAAAGTATCGCTTCAATCGGCTCTGACGTATTATACGTTTCACGATTCCCGTGGATCATTCAAGGAGATTTTTTCCAGTATCGCAACCGTGACAAACTTGAGTTAAAAGACGCCCGATCACTGCGGACCAAATTGCCTGACGCCATTGCTGTTAATCCATCCACAAGCACAACACGCCACATCAAATACGGTTCAAATATCATAGAAAACAACAGAATAATCGGAACAACTGACAAGCTCGTCATCGTATCCGATATGGTGCCGGAAAGTGGACGGTTTTTGACGGGAGCGGATGTCCAATACAAAAAAAATGTCTGCGTCATTGGTTCTGAAGTAAAAAACAGACTTTTTGGTCAGGTTAATCCGCTTAACAAAAAAATGAAAATCGGAATGTATAATTACCGTGTTATTGGTGTAATGGAAAAACAGGGAACCGGAATGTCTTTTGGAGGCCCTAATTTTGACATGCGTGTTTATATCCCAATAACATCCCTTTTAAAAAATTACGGAAGCCGGGATCGCAATTTTGATATTGCTATCAAAGCGCCATCACAGGATGAATTGGAAAATTTTGAATACGCTGTTATTGGTGAAATGCGAAAAATTCGAGGGTTGCGCCCTACTGAGAAAGATGATTTCTCCATCAATAAAATGGATTCGTTACTCGCCGCTTACAATAATGTCATGGGTGTTGTTGTCCTTATCGGGCTTGCCATTACCAGTGTTTCACTTGTCGTTGGCGGAATCGGTGTTATGAATATCATGTTTGTCTCGGTGACCGAACGCACGCGTGAAATTGGTATTCGCAAAGCGATCGGTGCAACGAGACGGGCTATTTTAACGCAATTTCTATTTGAAGCATCAGCAATTTGTGTCCTTGGGGGTCTGATTGGACTATCCATTTCCTACGGTATTACGAGCATTATCAATGATAAAGTTATGCCGGCGAGTATTTCTCCATTTATCATCATTGTCGCTTTGGTTGTTTCAATTTTAACCGGATTGATCTCCGGTTTGATTCCAGCTATCAAAGCCTCACGACTAAATCCTATTGAATCTTTGCGTTATGAGTAATTATTAAATCTCCGGAGTAGACATGCATTATGCTGAAGCATTTAAAATGGCGATTAATGCGATTTTCGCACATAAATTACGCTCATTCCTCACACTTCTCGGTATCGTCGCAGGAGTGGCTTCCATCATCGGTGTGATGACCGGTATCTCGGTAATTCAAAATACCATCGAAAAGGAAATGAGTGTATTGGGTGCGACTGTATTTCAAGTTCAAAAATTGCCCCGGGGTGGAATTAGTAGCCGCGCGGAATTTTTACGTCTGCTTCAACGCAAACCATTAACCATGGACCATGTGGAAGAACTTCGTGAAAAAGCCAAAAACGTGACATTAGTTGGCGCTGAACTATGGAAATACGGCTACACAGCTAAATATCGCGATATCAAAACCAATGGTGATGGAAATATTTGCGGAGGAACGCCCGAATATGGTCCAAACAATACGCATTATGTCGTACGAGGCAGAACGTTAAGCCGCGAAGATGTCAAGCTTGGTCGTTTCGTCGTCGTCATCGGATTTGCTCTGGCGCAGAAACTTTTTCCATTTAGTGATCCACTCGGCAAGACGATAAGACTGGAAAATCGTGATTATCGTGTGATTGGCGTGTTTGGAGAGAAGAAATCCAGTTTTGGGAGTGGATATGATAAATATTGTCTCATTCCGATTACAAATTACTTGCGTGTATTTGGCACAAAAGACGGACGCGGGCTCGACAGATCCGTGTATATCACAGTGCGAGCAAGAAGCACAGAAGTCCTTGATGATGCTATTCAGGAAGTCCGTGGCATCCTTCGCTTGAAGCGGAACGTGCCAGCAAAGGAAGATGATGATTTCGCCTACTTTACAAATGACAGCCAAATAAAAAACTTCAACCAACAGACAGCGGCCGTAAAAATGGGCTCCTTTATCATCGGTGCAGTCGCCCTTGTTGTTGCCGGTATAGGCATTATGAATATTATGCTTGTTTCCGTCACGGAACGAACAAAAGAAATTGGTCTGCGGAAATCGATTGGTGCCAAAAGACGCGATGTTTTAAACCAGTTCTTGCTTGAAGCCATTGTACTCTGTAACATCGGCGGTGTTATTGGTGTGCTTGTAGGTTTTGGCCTTGGAAATCTTGTCAGCATTTTTACAGGCTTTGCCGTTTCAATTCCCGTTGAATGGGCAGTGGGAGGCTTAATTTTTTGTACACTTACTGGTTTGATTTTTGGACTCTGGCCTGCAGTCGTGGCATCCCGAAAAGACCCAATCCTGGCTTTGAGTTACGAGTAGCCAATTATTTATTGGCTACTCATCTATTCCATGCTATCGAATAATACTCATTTTTGTCATTTTGTTAAAATTATTTGTGCGTACTGCAACTATATATATTCCAACTGGCACAATTTCACCAAGAGTATTTCGAACGTCCCAACTGTATTGATGTTTACCCGCTGCAATTTGCTCGTTGTATGTAATTTGGCGAATTGTTTGACCAAGGATATTATAAATTTGAATTGTTACAGATTCAGGCTGCAACAAACCCAGCTCAAAGTGTACCGCCCCATTATTCATCATCCCCGTCATTGAATAAGGATTTGGCATTACTGAACTTAAGGTTAATTCTTCAGGGACTGCACCATCGCCACTTTCAAAATCCTGTACCGATGTAGAAGCTCTATCAAGCACACGAACATCGAGATTTAATCCTGCAGCGATATCTTTCCAATCGTATGCGTGAACGCGCTTATCAGAATGTACGGCATAAAATGATCCATCAGGGAAATTTGGTAATGCATATTGAGTTAAAGTCAGGCCATCTGTACCATCTGTTTCGCCAATAAAATAACCGAGATGTTTCAAAGAGCCTCTTTCAAAAATTTCAAATTGTGTTGGATCTGAATTTTGGTCAGATACGACTAACCAGCCATTTCCACTCCCGATATCATATAAGGCTATACCTTCCGGGTCTTCCACAAAAAGTCCATGACCAATTCGTTTTTTAAAATTCCCATTGAGTCCATATACCATGATATTTCGTTCTTCACTCTCATCGCTCAGGTATACTTCCTGATAAACCGGATCAATTACAATAGACTCTAGTTCACCAAGTGTATTAAATTCTCGTACAAAGTCACCAGTTGCGCCATTATTGGTTGCAGTTATATTGTAAATTGCCACCGTGTTTGGATTATCACCAGTATTAGTAATCCATGCCTGCAGCACCCCATTCGTTTTATAAAAACCAATTCCATACGGTTCATCCAGTCTATTTCCACCAAAACTACCTATAAATTCCTTTTCCGGTAGGGAGAACATAGAAACTCTATTATTATCCCGCTCCACAGCAAATACGACATCATTCATTCCCTTGCCAGTAGCGACATTGTATGCAACTCCGACTCCATTTGGGTATCCCAGTTTACCTTCTGATGATCCATTTCCACCAATCCTTCCAATATACTGGTTTGTCACTGGATTATGCATCTCGAGGTATCCGTATGTTTTATCAGTAATAAACAGAAGACTCTCTTGTGGATTTTCCGCCACCCAAATAGCTACGGAATCCATCGTTCCATGTCCACCACCGGGGATTGCGGTTTCATAAACAAGTGATATGCTTGCAGAGAAACCCAAAAGGAAGATTGCGAAGCCTGTAAGTAGAATTCGACTTTTAAGCTTTATCATTTTTTTAATAATACTCTTTCTCATCACATACTCTCCAAAGTTGTCAGTCTAAACAAAAAATTATAATTGCATTTATATGCTCTAGCAGAGATTGTGCCTAAAAACAATGTTAATATGAGTGTATAATTTTACAGTTTTCTTGGGTAACAGCAAGGAACGCAAAAAAGATTTCATACAGCTGAGAGTTCTCAAAATGCAGAATGGAAATCGTATCGTATTTTTAGTACATTTTTGTAATGAAAAAAAAGTTTTCTAGTACCATAACATAGAGTGTATGATTTCCACAATTGATCATACATCGTTTTTTGGCATTTCCAAGAGAATTTGTGATTTGCTATTTATATGGTGAAGTCCGTGGAGAGTGGGTGGTATTTTTTCTTCTTTAAATGCAAAAGGGCTTCTGACATTGATCAGGAGCCCTTTTGTTAGATATTATATCCGGCAGTGTCCTACTCTCCCACCCCGTCTCCAGGGCAGTACCATCGGCGCTGGTGAGCTT
>QQUM01000202.1 GCA_008501545.1 Calditrichota bacterium | reverse complement strand
TTCAACTTCAAGGATAACCGCATAACTTCCCGAAGCCGCAGCAACGATAGAACCCGATGTCTGCCCGGTTGCAAACTGTACTTCTGCCCCACCGTTACGACTGTAAAACCAGCGAAAACGCGAAGCCGGTACAGTGCCGTCTTCCGCATCGGTTCCTGTACCGGAATAACTTGCAACCTGTCCAACGGAGTAATTGGTGTTATTTACCGGTTGGGTGATCGTGGCTACTGGTGATGTGTTGGCCGGTTCATTCACGGTAATGGCGACCTGGGCATCGTCTGTGGCGCCATCATCGTCGGTCACAGTAAGCGTTACCGTGTAGTTGCCCGCACTGTTATATGTGTGTGATGGATTGGCCGTATTGGCCGTGCCGCCATCACCAAATGTCCAGGTATAAGTCGCAATGCTGCCATCGGAATCACTGCTGTTGCTGCCGGTGAAATTGACTGCAAGCGGCACAGTACCGGATGTTGGATTGGCTGAAGCAACCGCGGTCGGTGGCTGGTTTTGCGGTGCATTCACAGTAATCGCAACCTGTGCAACATCGGTGGCGCCGTCGTCGTCGGTTACGGTCAATTCTGCTGTATAATTTCCAGCGCTGTTGTAAGTGTGGGAAGGATTGGCTGTGTTCGCTGTCCCGCCATCACCAAATGTCCAGGCGTAGCTTGCAATGCTGCCATCACTGTCGCTGCTGTTGCTGCCGGTGAAATTGACTGCAAGCGGCGCCTCACCTGACGTAGGATCGGCAGAAGCAACTGCTGTCGGTGGATTATTGCCGGTTTGTGTGACCGTAATCGCAATGTGCGCCTCATCTGTCGCACCTTGATTGTCGGTCACGGTTAAGGTGGCGGTATAGTTTCCGGCATTTGCATAGGTGTGTGATGGATCAGCCGTATTAGCTGTTATGCCATCACCAAATGTCCAGGCATAAGTCGCAATGGATCCATCGCTGTCACTACTGTTGCTGCCGGTAAAATTTACAGTCAACGGCGCTTCTCCGGAAGTTGGATCGGCTGAAACCACGGCTGTTGGCGGTTCATTGGGGGGTGAATTGACGGAAATCGTCACCTGTGCATTATCCGTGGCGCCGTCATCATCGGTTACCGTTAATGTGGCTGTATAATTGCCGGCACTGCTGTAAGTATGCGATGGATTGGCAGTGGTGGCGTTGTTCCCATCACCAAAATTCCAGGAATAGCTGGTGATACTGCCGTCCGAATCGCTGCTGTTGCTGCCTGTAAAGTTCACTAAAAGCGGGGCTTCACCAGACGTGGGTGTAGCCGAAGCAACAGCCGTTGGCGGTGTGTTTGGTGATCCACCAACCGTGAAGCTTGTTGTCGTTGTTGCGCTTAATCCCTGGCTGTCCTGCACTTCCAATGTGATCGAATAATTTCCTGTTGATGGTGCCTGTCCGGAGCCTGAGAAAGTTCCGCTTGCGATGACATAGTTCACCGGGATTCCAGGACCGGCTACACGCCACTCAGCTGTCGAAGCATTCAAATTGCCGTCTTCGGGGTCCGTTGCGCTGCCAGAAAAAGAAATGATCGCACCGGCGGCGTAATTCTGGCCGGATTGTGGAGAGGCAATGACCGGGACCGGCGGCTGATTCTCTCCACCCGGATTCGTGACTGTAATGGAAACTTGATCCGTATCTGTCGCCCCTTCGTTGTCTGTTACAGTCAGAATCGCCGTATAATTGCCCGCCGTATTGTATGTATGGCTTGGATTTGCGGTCGTTGCTGTGCCACCATCGCCAAAATCCCATGCATAGCTCGCAATGCTGCCATCACTGTCGCTGCTGTTGCTGCCGGTGAACGATACTGACAACGGCGCATCACCGGAAGTTGGTGTGGCCGAGGCAACGGCAGTTGGTGGTGTATTGCCGGTTCCACCCCCATTTGGTTCAATTGTATAGGCGTATTGGACTTGCCCTACGTTTGATCCGGTGGATTTCACATATTCGACAAGCGCTTCGTTGGGTGATACGGTCATGCGTAGATAACCGGAATTATTTTGCGTGGAGACAACATAAGGACTTGATGTATAGTTGTTGAATCCGAGTCCTGTTCCCTGACTTGCCGCAGGGACGAGTTGGTAAACAATGCCATCCCGTTCTTCCAATACGAAATGATGGTCATGCCCGTGGAAAAAAGCACTTACATCATAGGTTTTCATCATTTCATGGACCGGTTCCAACCAGCCTTCACCAGCCGGACGTTTTGATGTAAAACCGTACGTCGTGCCATCAGCCTCATAGCCACCCCATTCAAACATGTGCGCGCCTTCCGCGCCACCACGAACATAATTCGCTGTCCCGCCAAGCATATGGTGCGCAAACATAAATTTGTATTTTGCATGGCTGTTCTCTAACGTCTCCTTTAACCATTGGTGCTGTTGCACACCCATCGTCCAGTTCCAGCGGTCGCCGCCAACGATTTCATCACCACCTTCGCCAGCGGAAGCGCCATAGGGATTTTGCATCGTGTACTGAAAAGGGTCGAAGACGATGAAAAGCGCATCGCCCCAGGTCCAGGAATAGTAGTCTTCACGGTATTGGTCATCGCCAATGATGTGAGAATTCCCGTTGGCAACGTCAGAAGCTTCCACCGGATCGGTGTTTGCCGAATAAAATGCAGGATCGGTCAATGGCGAGGGCAGCGGGAAATAGCGTTTGCGTGCCTTCATACCAAAAATGGGCTGCGGATCCACATCATCAAAATTCCATCCCTCTTCATTTTCGTGGTTTCCCATCGCGAGAAAAATCGGCACAGAAGGACTCACTCTTCCCATTATTGATGGATCACGCTGGTACAGATAAGCCGCATCTGCAGTCGATTCGCTTGCGATTCCGTCCATCGCAAAAGTATCTCCTAAATCGAGAAGGAAATCCGGTTGATCATCTGCAATCAGATCCAGCGTCGATTGCCATTCACTTAGATTGCCTAACATAATGTTCACGTGTGAATCTGCTGTAAGGGCAATCTTGTACGTGCTGCCCACGGATCGCGCTGTACGAAAGCTGTGTTCAGCACGAATCGTCCAGTTCGAACCGCCATTTGTGCTGTATTGCATTCGATAAAAGTACCGCGTATCCGCCTGCAAATTATCGATAACGACTTCGTGCGGTTCGCCGGCACTGGCGGACAAAACAGGTGTATCCGTGTAAGGCCCGCCCTGCGTCGTTCTGAATTGATAAAACACATCGATATTGCTGTCAGGAACGATATTGATTGTGATTGACTTGTCTGTTGGATTTCCGAGAAGCTCATTTCCTGAAAATGTAACTTGAGCAAACAGGACAACTGGAAGGCAGGTGGCAATAATCCCCAAAAGCAAAATAGCAAGTGACCGTCTCATCTGCTGATTCCTCAATATTGTGAAAAAAGAAATCTGGCCGTCGTCTTGACGATTTATTGCGTACGATCACTGTACAACCCAAATAGATTTGAAAAATGAAATGTTCAAGATGTGATGAAAGACTGGAAAATCGGAATAGGAAATAAAATGTCACAGGAATGCGGCCTCGTGGTCCATCTTCCACTTTATTAAATTACGGTAATTGAACCAAACTGCGGAAGTCTTTCTAAAGCGGATGCAAAGCCGTCATTAGAATCTCATAGATGGCTTCTTATCAGCAACGTGCTACGTTCTGTTTCCGCAGACGAATTATTCGCATTGTAATTTTTTAAAGAAATAATGATGGACTTCATTTTCACTAATAGCGAATAGATAAAACAAGGCCTGATGAAAAAAACTATAATCCTGTTCATCCTGATATATGCGCAAGGCAATACAATTATCGCCGGGGAAAAATTCTGCAGGATTCTCGCAATGAAGGGGAAATTTTTACTCATCGAGAACAATGCCGATATGAATTTGCAATTGAAGGACAAATTTAAGATTGTGCGCAGGCTAAAATCGGGGGCTACTGTCATCGCATTTGCGAAAATCGACAGGTTGGGCAAAAAGCGGAACAGGTTGAAAATTTACAAGACACGGAGAGGCATAAAAATAAAAAAATCCGATATTGCTATCCCCTTAAACAGGACAAAAAGCTTCAAGAAGGCAGCGAAGTACCAGGCAATAAAGCTCGGATTCATGACCGGGATGCATTTGAATGCTATCAACGATTATCAAGCCATCGACAACGCATCCTTTTTAAAAATTACTCCCGGCTCCTCAAATGGATTTTTGATCGGCATGCTCTTCGAATTTCCAATAAATCACCATTTTGCAATCCGGATTTCGCCACAATTTGGGAAGACAGCGAGCAAATGGGATATTCAGGACTCCACGCCAGGTGAGATGGATACACTAAAAACTACTCGCTCGATTCAATCCATTTTGTTCCCAATTTCATTAAAATATCAGAAAGGGCCAGCTTATATCCACGCTGGTTTCGGTTACTTCAACATCGCACGATCCACCAGCGAAAGCTCAAATACCGCATCCCATCGTCCTGAATCAATTGACCATTTAATCGACATGCAGGACATCACCTTTCATTTCGGTGCCGGAAGTGTGTTCCAAATCTCCCCGAGAGCATCCCTTTTCATCGAAGGCCAGCACATGACGTTGCCGGGTAATATGCTCATAAAGCCCGATGATTATTTTAAAGAATTAAACACTGGCGGATGGAGCCTGGTGAGCGGAATCGTTGTCCAGCTTTAACTCCCTAAACTGTTAACCGGAATTATTCATGGATCGCAGCAGATGTGCCTGGCACTTAGATGATTTTTATAGAATTAACGAAACAAAGTAACTTTTAAATATTTTTGTTACTTGTATAAGTGCCAGGCACATTTTCACCAGTTGATGAATAGGCCCGGTTAAATAATTTTATTCGATTTCAGGGCTGTATTTACTTTTTCAAAAAAGATATGCCGTCCTTCTTCCGACCGGATATCCAGTTTTTCAACATTGATGGTGCAAGTTGGAATACCATGTTTTTTCTCGCAGACCTGAGAAAATGTCGAATAGTAAGCATTCAAGCCAGACAGGAACGACTCATCGATTCCACTTTCCTCTTTGCGCCCGCGTTTTCTGATCCTGTTCAACAATGTGTTGACATTATCCACTGTTAACATAACAACCAGATCAGGCGCTTTCATATCCCGATTCAAACGCTGGAAATATTCGAAATACAAATCCAGTTCACGGTTATCCATGAAGCCAAGACCGTGCAAATATTTCGCAAAAATCTCCGGATCTTCATACAAGGTTCTGTCTTGAATACAGCTCTTGGGGACTGTCTCAATAAGCTCATGGTGTTCAATTCGGCGAATGAGAAACTCCAACTGCAAGGTGAAAGACCAGCGGTGCATGTCACCATAGTAATCTTTCAAAAACCGGTTATCGATGACCGGTTCATCGAAAAGTTCAAAATTGAAATGCTGACTGACAAGCTTTGCTGCTGTCGTTTTGCCGGCACCGATATTCCCCGCCATAGCGATAAAAAGTTTGCGCGTCGTGTCCATTTCTCTCCCTTGGATTTTTATGAGAACAACAACTTCTGATTGTACTTTGTGCGTGGCAAGCCAAAGAGATATTAAAGTTTGTCGTGAAAGCTTTCGCCTTTGTTCGGGCAGTGAGAAAATCTCTACGAGACTAAAGTCTCTACTACAAACGCTTGATTATATTCTGGAATTTTACTGTTTCTCCGCACGTTTCCGAGCTGCCTGGCGTTTATTGGCATCGAGCTCTATTTTCCGTATGCGCACACTCGCCGGCGTCACTTCCACAAGTTCGTCCTCGGCAATAAATTCAATGGCCAAATCCAGGGACATCGGACGCGGCGGGCGAATTGATACTGTCGCTTCGGCTGTAGAGCTGCGCATGTTGGTCAGTTTTTTCTCACGGGTAATATTCACCTCGAGATCGATCGGTTTGTTGCGTTCGCCAATCACCATGCCGCCGTAAACTTCCTGGTTTGCGTTGACGAAAAGCTCACCACGGTCGGCCATGGCAAAACGTGCATAATCCGTTACTTTTCCGTTCCTGTCGGCAACCAGCGCACCTGTGTGTCGCTGCGGTATGTCCCCAAACCACGGTTCAAAGCCATGATAGAGCGTGTTCATGATGCCGGCCCCTTTGGTGTCTGTGAGAAACTGGCTGCGAAAACCGATTAATCCACGTGCAGGGATAAAAAATTCGATATTCACCCGGCCGCTGCCGTTATTTATTAAATTGTTCATTCGGCCCTTGCGCTGCGAGAGTTTTTCTGTAATAACACCGACAAATTCTTCCGGCGTATCAACATAAACACGCTCAACCGGTTCGTGCACTTTCCCATCAATTTCCTTTAGAATAACACGAGGTTTTGAAACAGCAACTTCGTAGCCTTCGCGTCGCATTGTTTCGAGGAGAACCGCCATCTGCAATTCTCCTCTGCCACGTACTTCGAACATGTCAGCACGGTCTGTCGGCAAAACCTGCATGGATACATTGCCAAGTGTTTCTTTGTCCAGGCGTGCTTTTAAATGCCGGGAAGTCAGGTATTTCCCTTCACGTCCTGCAAACGGGCTGGTATTGACGTAGAAAAACATCGCCACTGTCGGTTCATCGATGGTGATACGCGCCAAAGGCTTGGGATTATCCATGCTGGTTATGGTGTCACCGATTTGGACGCCTTCCACGCCGGCCACAGCGATAATATCACCGGCTTCCAGTTCTTCAACTTTTTCTCGTGTAAGACCAGTGAATGTGTACAAAGCAGAAAATTTGACATGGTTTGTTGTGCCATTTTCATGCACGAGCGCATAGCTTTCCGTGAGTTTTAATCTTCCGTTGTTGAGTCTGCCTATTGCAATCTGTCCAACATAGTTATCGTACCCGAGATTGGTTACCAGAAACTGCGGTTCATGTTGGTCATCAGCTTCAGGGCCTGGAATTTCACTTAAAATTGTTTCAAAAAGCGGTTGCAGGCTTGTGGAATCATCCTGCAAGTCGCGGTGGGCGACACCTTCTTTGGCCACAGTGTATAAAATAGGAAATTCAATCTGATCCTCGTCGGCATCCAAATCGATAAACAAGTCATAAACCTCGTCAATTACAGCATTGATTCGTTGATCGGGACGATCGATTTTGTTAATCACCAGAATGACAGGCAGTTTCCTGTCCAATGCTTTTTTCAGGACAAAACGCGTTTGCGGCAAAGGTCCTTCGCTGGCATCGACGAGCAGCAATACACCATCAACTAGGTTTAAACTGCGTTCCACCTCACCGCCGAAGTCAGCGTGTCCCGGTGTATCAACAATGTTTATTTTCACATCTTCATAGTAGACGGCCGTATTTTTCGCCGCAATGGTAATGCCCCGTTCGCGTTCCAGATCCATCGAATCCATAATCCGGTCTTCAACTTCCTGATTTTGACGGAATATGCCACTTTGCTTGAGCATCCCATCCACAAGTGTTGTTTTGCCGTGATCGACGTGGGCAATAATTGCAATATTTCTAAAGTTGTTTTTTCTCATTCTTATACTTTCATTTTTGCAGACTACAGGCTGTAGGTGTTTAGGCTGTAGTTTAATACTTATGTTTAAAAACCGATTTCATTTAACATTTCAAGCAGGCACCAGGTTGCTCTGCCGGTCATTCCCCAAATACATATTTCTTTACCTGTCATCGGTACTTGCCAGTGATAGTGCAATTTCATGACATTGACCCAGTTGTGCGCATCCAATTCCGGTCTGTGCAAATCGAGCAGCGCATCGACGGGTACAGCGACAATATCCGCCACTTCGTCTTCACACATTTTCAAATCCGGTTCGCCATCGATGCGGGCGAGAAAGATATGTGTGAGAAATCCTGAAACATGGGTGCTGAATTCTCCTAACTTCCCGACGATGGTGAAATCTTTCTCTTCCAGATTTATTTCTTCTTCGGCCTCACGGATAGCAGCTTCCAGTTCGGTTTCACCATTCTCGATTTTGCCACCGGGGAATGCAATTTGTCCTGAATGTGCAGCCTCACGCCCATCCGGCAGAAAGGACTTCGCCCTCTGGATATAGATGATTTGCAATTCACCGTTTTGTTCATAAAACGGGAGAAGTGTCGCAGCCGAACGGAAATCCAAAGGAGAACCAAAGCGAATTATATTTTGATGATTCCCGAGATGTAGTTCTATTTTTTCAAACAAATTCATGAAAAAGTTATCTAAATCAGTTTTTTTTTGAGAATTTTCTTGGTTTTTGTTGTGTTACTGTTAAAATATCAACCCGTTTGCATTGCTTCGCAATGAAAATCCTTCATCCTCTCACCCTAAATCTATTGGAAGGATCATTCATGGACATACTGTATAAAATTACTCTCGGCGCATTTTAGAGTGCCCTTCAAATTCGACACCGATTCTCAGTTTTACAATCCACGCGTTTACAAGGGAAGCCTTTACCTCCCGCAATCTGCATTTTGACAGGGCCACTTTGACGACTGGCAACTTTTTTAGCCAGTTTATTTTTACCGCTCATTTGTATCCGTAAATTCAAAATCACGACAGGGGAAACAATGACATGAACGCTGCATAAGAGCTGTTTTACGCTCAATCCGCACGGTTTCATGGCAAAAAACGAAAACGCTCAATATAAGGATTATTATGTTTACAACAAGCACAAATATTTTAGAACGATTATTTAATCAGCCCGGCAAAATACCGAAAGCTGTCGAAGAACAGATTCTGGCAAAAACAGGTGATGAAAAGATTCGCCTCTACGCACTCTGCGATTTGGATAGCGGCAAAAAGTTTACGGCGTACTGGATCGCTTTGACCAATTCGAGCTTTGTTATATACAACGATGAAGCCGCTGT
>QQUM01000225.1 GCA_008501545.1 Calditrichota bacterium | reverse complement strand
CTGCATCTCCAGCGCTGCGGGTGCACAGCTGTTTCCGCTTATGCCGGCGAATATGCCGGCCGCCAGCATCTTTTACGTATTCGCATTTATGCTGCTGGTCTATCTTCCAATCAGCCACTTCGTTCTTCCGGAAACCAAAGGAAAAACTATTGAGGAACTGGAACGCACGTTCATGAAACACTAACCGGAGAATACTCCAATGAAACGCTATGGATCAATTACCGGGCTGCGTCCGGAAAAAGCCGCTTATTATAAAAAATTGCACGCCGCTTGCTGGCCCGGCGTCCAACGGCAGATAACGGAATGCAACATTCAGAACTATTCGATCTTCTTGAAGGAGATTGATGGCAAGCTTTTTCTGTTCAGCTACTTTGAATACACGGGATCTGATTTTGACGCTGACATGAAGAAGATGGCGGCTGATCCCGAGACTCAAAACTGGTGGAAAGAAACAGATCCCTGCCAGAAACCGCTGCCCGACGCCATGCAAAAAGGCGAAATCTGGTCCATGGCCGAAGAAGTGTTCCACCAGGATTAAAGGAGTCTGTTGCTCTTATATTTAAAATGAAGGCAATATAATGAAAACAAGAAAACTGTTAAATACCTGGGGGTTGTTCATTTTTTTAACAACCCTGTTGTTCTCTTCGTGCGAAATAAATGAGCCAGAGCAAATTAAGGCCTTTTGCCTGGATGTAAACTGGCGTGCTGCTTCCGATACCACCAAAAACAAAATTAACAACTTTGCGCCTCCCGGAGCCTGGGCTGATCTTGATCCGGTCGAGCATGTGCAATGGTGTAAAGATTTGGGCGCAAATGTAATTCAAACCTTTGCTGTATCATGCAATGGATATGCCTGGTATAAAGGAGGAAATATTCCGGAGCAACCGGGGCTTGAACATGATTTTTTAACCGAAATGGTTCGCCTCGGTCACAAAGAAGACATGAAAGTATTCGGATATTTCTGCGTGGGTTCAAACACGCGTTGGGGATTGGAAAATCCTGACTTAAGTTATGGCGTACCTTCGTATCCACACATTCCTTACACGAAAGAATATATTGATTTTCTTTGCGCTTCAATCAAAGAAGCCATTGAAATATCCAACATGGATGGCTTTATGATTGATTGGTTTTGGAATCCATCTGTGGGATTAGGCAAAGGAGGCGCCTGGGCTCGTGAACAACGCTGGTTGCCATGCGAGCAACAAATGTACGTCGAACTGATGGGAGCGCCCTTTCCCGGGAAAGAAAATATCACCGAATCTATACAACTGGAATTTAATCGACGCGCTATAGACCGATGTTGGCAAGCTATAAAAAAGACCGCAAAAACTGTAAAACCAGAATGTATAATCTGGCTGTCATGTTCGATTCTAACCCATCCTGAAATGGTTGATCATCCGTTAATTAATGAGATCGATTGGTTGCAAAACGAGGCAGGCGATAAAGAATCTATTGATGCAATTCGATCACAAATTAGCAAAGACACTCGTCTGATTACTACTTTTAGCGCTAACTACTTTCAACGTAACAATTTAAGAGGAGAAGATGTTGCCGCTTACGCATTAAAAGAAAATATTGGATTGTATTGTTATGCAGGCCCTCCCACATACGAGAAACCCTTTTCTCCAATCGAATATTTTCTCGAAACACCTTTGGATTCATTCCCAAATTTAGATGCCCGTAATATTGGGGTGCTAGCCAGAGTATTCAATGAATTGCCATTAGATAAATAAAAAGAAAAGAACATGAACAATCAGAAGCCATTATTATTCGTACTAATTACCTTGAATTTATTGATTACAGCAATAACTGTTCGTGCAGCAGAATTTCCGATTATAAAAAGCCAAAATGCGGATGTTCGTGAAAACTGGGCTGCAACGGAATTATCAATCTTTCTGAGTAAAATTTATGATGGTGATACGTTCCCAGTCAAAACGACGATTCCCAAAAAGGGAACGTGCATACTTCTGGGGACCTATGAAAGTATGCCTGAACTTAATAAGTATATAGATAAGGCATTGCTTGCTGATACAGGTTCTTTTGTCGTAACACACTTGAAAGTCAAAAAGCAAAAAATGGGAATAATTGCCGGTAATAACTCACGTGGTGTTCTGGATGGCGTATATTCACTGTTAGAGCAAAAGCTCGGTTATAGCTTTTATCTACATTCAAATGCAAGCGAAAATATGATAAGGGACCCTTTCTCCTTTGAGAGATGGGACTTGTCTGCTCAACCCGAGTTTAATGAACGCGTTGTTTTTAATTGGTATAACTTTATTACCGGCGTTAGCGGGTGGAATTTGGAAGACTATAAAGACTGGATTCGTCAGTCAGCTCGAATGCGTTTCACAAGCGTAATGCTGCATGCATATTCGTGGAGCCCTTTTCATCAATTTATTTATAATGGTGAAACCAAGCCTGTTTTGCGAATACAAAACACACAATATGGAGCGCTGTGGGATAACAAGCAGACCGATGATATTCGAACGCTGATTGGAGGGAAACGATTTGTTGATGAAGGCCCCGTTTTCGGCGCTGATGCCGGGAAAATAGGCTACGATGGTGTAACCCTTGAGAATCGTGTGGCAAAAGCGAAAGAATTGATGCGGCAGGTTGTCAGCTACGCAGTAGATACGGTTGGAATGGAGTTTATTTGGGCAATCGACATTGACACGGGGTATGCTAATCCACAAAATGTAATTCAGACCTTACCCGAGGAAAGTCGTATTCGTATTCATGATGAATATATTGTTCGCCCTGATACGGAAGACGGATATCTGTATTTTAAAAACATAGTTCAAACCATCATGACTGACTATCCGGGTATTTCAACCATAACAGCCTGGTGGCGGGCAAACAGCGCAAAACTATACGATGGTTTCATAAACTCATTACCCTATGACCATAAACTGGCGCATATTCCTGATGACTGGAAAGCCGAATATGATGCAGCTCCAGATTATGTAAAAGCGTCTGTATCTCCAAAATTTTCTACACTTGCCCCGGCTAATCTTTATTACTCAAAAGTAACCGGGGCTTTTCGAAAAGCATTGGATGAGTTAGGATTTTCTGATGTGAAGTTAGGCTATGGAAGTTGGGTAAAATCGAATGAAGTATACAACAGCTTTGTTCCTGCAAACTACTTCCAAAACCAGGAAGTTACAGCTTATGCTTTGGAATATAAAATGACCTTTGATCACAATGTTCCATTTCGCAAGCAACTCTTTGAAACTGGAAAAAAAAGAAATCTCGTGGTCATTGAATGGGCTCATCACGACGATGGAAAGTACCTGGGACGACCATATACTCCACCTACAAATTTCACAGATAAACTTAATGAATCGAAAGCATCCGGATTTGGAATTATTCACTGGATGACAAGACCTTTTGATATCTTTTTTAAAAATCTACAAAATCAAGTGTGGAGTAATACCTTAAACGAATCCTATGCAAAAACATGCGAAAAGATGGCTTTGGATTATTTTGGAACATCACAAGCAAAGACAATGAACGACTATTTGGTGACTTGGTTAACAACAGCGCCTCAATTTGGAAGAGAAACAGGTTATCTTGGCCAAACAGGTGTAAAGGATTTTGAAAATCGTATTAACAAATGCAACGAACGAATAGCTATTTTAGACCAGGTTGATACAGCATCATTCACCACAACGGCACTAAACCGCTGGAAATATTTTAAAGGCCATGAGGAGTGGATAAAGCTGTTTCACCAGGCTCAACAGAACTGGGATGAAGATCTGCAAAAAGAAACAATTTACAAGTTTATAGAAAAAGCTTCCGTTGATGGTGACATGAATCGCTGCGAAGAAGGATTGCTAATTCAGCACAATATAAAATGGCTAAACAAATCAAAAGAACATAAACGTATGATGGACAACCATTAAAAAAAGTAAAGCTTATGTTCAATTTATTGGTGTTTTTTTAAACGCAAATCGTTGTTCGATTAAGAAAGAGATATCATGAAACACATCAAATTATTTCTCACAATAACATTGATACTATCAAGTCAACCATCATTCGCTCAAAATCAAGATTTTAACTTTCAAGACCTTCTGCCGGAAAAATATGACAAAGCCAACATCATCGAAGAAGAAGATTACAACGTCTGGGGAACCAACATTCTCAAAGGCAAAGATGGAAAATACCACGCCATTTATTCCCGCTGGCTGAAAAGTCGCGGTCATCATGGTTGGGTGACGCATTCCGAAATCGCCCACGCTGTTTCCAATAATTTAACCGGCCCGTACAAGTTTAAGAATCTTGTGCTGCCAGCCCGTGGAAAGCAATATTGGGATGGCGATTGCACGCACAATCCCCACGTAATCGAGTACATGGGCAAATATTATCTCTACCATATGGGGAATCGCGGCAGCGGATATTGGGACAATACCCCGGACGACCACATGCCTTCGATGAAAGAAGATGAATGGTGGATCAACCGCAACAATCAGCGAATCGGACTGGCCATTGCTGATGATTTGAACAGCGAGTGGAAACGTTTCGATAAACCGTTGATTGATGTGATTCCCGGGCGAAGAATGACCTCCACGCCAACTGTTTCACTGCGGACTGACGGAAAATTTCTTATGGCCTATAAATACGTGGAGGATAATGATAAAAGGAATGGCGGCCGTGTGATTCACGTAACTGCCGTATCCCGATTTCCACAGGGGCCGTTTGTTGACACCGGAATTCCATTTATCACCCATCCGACTGCATCGTTTGCCATCGATGACCATTTGGAATGGGTGTTCAATGGCAATTATTATTGTATTGCCAAGGACTCTCGCGGGGCGTGGAGCGATTACCCTGATGGCTCCACCATGTTGTTCGAATCGGGTGATATGGGACTGGACTGGAAGCCTGCCAAAAACTTTCTTGCTATTAAAGCCGGAGAGATTAAATGGACCGATGGCACGATCACCAAAACACATCGCACAGCCGATATGCCAAAATTCTATATGGAAAACGGCATTCCCAAAGCATTGATTATCGCGGTGCTGCCAAAAGACAGCGAAATATCGTACTCCGTAGTCATTCCTTTAAAAACGCCAAAACCGGGAACGGAGGCATTCCCATACCAGGTAACTGAATATTCCAAAGAACGTGAGTTGAGCGCTGCTTTAGATCGAAGTTTTAACCAGTATCCTTCGCATGTAAATGCAGAAAACGAATTATACAGCCAGTTTCGATACACAAAACTTACCGGTTTCGACTACAATGACGGCGATGGTACCATAACGCGTCGCGATCCCTCCAGAGTGCTTCTCGAAAATGGCAAATATTATGTTTTGTACTCCAAGCGTCACACACCCATTCCTCCCGTTGGAAGATTCTCAAAAGACTACAAAATCATGATAACCGATGGTGAAAAGGTTACCTGGAATGATACCATTCCAACAACCGACTGGGATTTGGCGGAAATTTGGTACGCAACCAGTAAAGACGGTTTTCACTGGCAAGAACAAGGCGTTGCTGTAACCCGGCCTGCTTATCCCATACCCGGATGGCGCGCCTGCGCTACTCCCGATATTCTGAAGTTTAAAGGAAAATACTACATCTATTACCAGGCATTTACAGAGCCCAGCGGGGTTCGTGGCGACTATTGTCCTGTTAGTGTAGCCTGCTCTGATTCACCCGACGGCCCGTGGACGCATGTGGATAAAGTCGTTATTCCAACCGGAGCAAAGGGGGAGTGGGATCAGTTTGCGATTCAAGCCCCGACTCCACTAATTCACAATGGCAAAATTTATGTTTATTACAAAGCTGCTTTTAATCGTCCGTACACCGTTTGGAGCGGCATTGGATTAGCAATCGCGGATGATCCGCTTGGTCCCTTCGAAAAGCATCCGTTGAACCCTGTGCAAAATTCTGGTCATGAAATATGTTTCTTCCCCTTCAAAGAAGGTCTGGCATCGCTGGTAATCCGTGATGGCAGCGAGCATTTCACCATTCAGTATGCCAAAGATTGGGTGAATTTCGAAATAATGGCAATTACCGAAATGATGCCCATTGGCCCCAACGCTTATATCCCCGACGCCTTTGCTGATAACAAAAATGGTCGTGGCATTACCTGGGGGATTTGCCATTTCCGAAATGTTCGTGGTAAAAACGGAAGAATGCATTCAGAACTGGCGCGCTTCGATTGCGACCTGAGTCTGGATGTACACGATCCTGAAATGAAGCATCATAATTATTTGTGGAATCCTGAAGATTATTATCGCTGGGGGTTGAGTAAAAAGCAGAGAGAAAGAATACGTGAATGGAACAAGAATAACAGGAAATAATTATGAAGCTGAGAAACTCAATATTATTCATAATTGCAATACTTGCTTTCGCATGTTCGCAGCCTTCCCAAAAAGAAGCTGGCAGGCGTGAAACACAAGGAGTATTTCCCCATAAAATGCCCGAAGTAAAACCAGATTTTCCGTTGAGCGCTGCAGCAGAACGCATGTTCGATTATCCTGCGCCACGGTCACAGGATAACGAATTATTTACACAATTCAAATACACGCGCCTTGAAGGACTGGATTACAATAATGGCAATGGAACAATTTCCCGACGCGATCCTTCACGACCTGTTTTGATTAACGGAAAGTATTATACCTGGTACACCAAGCGCCATACAAAAACGCCGCCTGTCGGGGCCAGAAACGCGGCTCGGGCTACTGATGAAATACCATCTACCGACTGGGATTTATGCGACATTTGGAATGCCACTTCCGAAGACGGTTTTAATTGGGAAGAACAGGGCGTTGCTGTTGCGCGTCCTGAAAAACCAGCCCTGGGTTGGCGCTCGGTTGCCACTCCAGATATCCTGATTTGGGAAGGGAAATATTACCTGTATTTCCAGGCTTTTAACGAGCCGAGCGGTACACGCGGTGACTGGTGCCCGATTTCAATGGCTTATGCAGACTCGCCCGATGGTCCCTGGACACATGTTGGAAAACCGGTAGTACCTTTTGGAAAAAAAGGGGAATGGGATCAGGATCAAACGCAAGATCCGCACTTGATTATTTATAAAGGAAAAATCTATTTATACTACAAAGCTGCGTACAATAAATGGCCTGATGTGCGTGATAAATACGCAGTGGCCCATGGTTTGGCAATTGCTGAAAATCCTTTTGGCCCGTTTGAAAAACATCCGTTAAATCCGGTTTTAAATTCAGGCCATGAGACGACCTATTTTCCTTTTAAGGAAGGCATTGCGGCATTGGCAATTAAAGATGGAAATGAAGCGCAAACCATGCAATATGCAGAGGACGGTGTGAATTTCAAAATCGCTGCCACGGTGGAGTTAACACCAACAGCCACCGGTTTTTATACACCCGATGCCTTTACGGGAACAAAATACGGTAGAGGGGTTACATGGGGCTTGTGCCATTTTATTAATGCGGCACAATCGCGTGATAAAAAGCATTCAATAATAGCTCGTGTTGATTGTGATTTAAGTTTGGATGTACACGAACCCTGGTTAAAAAGCACTGGGGTTTGGCACCACCCGGAAGTGTATTTCAAGCAAGGATTAGGTGGATTAAGAAAGAAACGTGAAGGAATGCCAATCGAAAAAAATAAACAAAAAGAGTAGATATAAAGATGAAAAAGAAAACAATTGTTTTATTGTTTGCTTTGGTAGCAGGTTTTCAACTGCAGGCAAAAGAAACCAGCAAGCCCAATGTTTTAGTCATTTACACCGATGACCACCGGTACACTGGTGTACATGCACTCGGTGGCCAGGCTGTTAAAACACCAAATCTGGATAAACTTGCTGATAACGGTGTGGTTTTTACCAATACATATTTGATGGGATCGTTTTCAGGTGCAACCTGTATCCCGAGCAGGGCAATGCTTCACACCGGGCGAAATTTATTTCAATTGCATGGTTTCGGATACAACATCCCCGAAGAGCACACAATGATGGGCGAAGCTTTTATGGATGCCGGATACTACGCCCATCACATTGGCAAATGGCATAATGATTTCAAATCCATGGCGCGTTCGTTCGATGGCGGCGGCAAAGTTTGTGGCAAACCGCGATACCTGGTTGACCAGTTTCGAATGCCGTTCAGCGACTGACAAGCGGATGGAAAATATGAAATGGAAGATGGTTATTTGCTGGAATATGATAAGCAGGGCAAAACAAAGCGTCGCCCGCTGACCAAAGACGATAAACGCGGTCCCACAGGCACTGAAAAAACTGGCCCCCACGTATCTGAAGTGCTGACCGACGACACCGTTAAGTTTGTGCAGGATTACGATAAAAAACAGCCCTTTTTTATGTACCTGGCATTTCCCACGCCCCACGACCCTCGTCAGGCGCCGCAGAAATATTACGATATGTACCCGGTTGATGAAATTGAACTGACGCCATCTTACATGCCGCAGCACCCGTTTGATAACGGCCATATCGTTTTGCGCGATGAGTTGTTGGCGGAATGGCCGCGCACCCATCAAATAGCAAAAAACATTTGTCGGAGTATTACGCGATTATCACCCACCTGGATGCGCAAATCGGGCGTGTGATCAAAGCTCTAAAAGCAAGCGGGCAATACGAAAACACCATCATTATTATGGCCGGTGACAGCGGATTGGGCGTTGGCAACCACGGGCTTCTTGGAAAACAAAATATTTATGATGAAGACGGCATCCAAGTGCCTTTCATTATTTCCGGTGGATTGGTTAACGACAAGGATAAAGGCCGCCGAGAAGACGCCCTTTGTTATATCCACGATATTTTACCAACGGTTTGCGACCTGGCGGGGATTTCTACGCCCAAATCTGTTACC
>QQUM01000008.1 GCA_008501545.1 Calditrichota bacterium | reverse complement strand
GTGATGTGCAATCGCTTTCCCAAATACCAGAGTTCATCGGTGCGGAGAATGCAATTAAAGCAGATGTTGATAAAAAAGCTGTCCTTGAAAAAATGGAAAAACTCAATCTGGAAATTTTACCCGTTAGTTATGAGCGTGGCGAATTTACAGGTGTTGTTGAAAGATCACGATTAACCGCCAGCCTGATCATCGACGTAGCGAATAAGGTAAAATAATACACAGGTGATAATCCATTTAAAAACATTGCATTGCAAGAATCATTTCACCGCCACTAAATTTAAAGATGCTGAATGATCCAGGTTAAAAAACTTGCTTTTACCTATCCCGGTAATTCGATGCAGACACTCAACAACATCGAGTTTCACATCAAAAAAGGGGAAATATTTGGATTTTTAGGTCCGAATGGTGCAGGAAAAAGCACGACACAGAAAGTGCTTATTGGAATTTTGAAAAGCTATCATGGTGTGGTTAAAGTATTGGGACAGGAGCCCAGGAATTCACGCTCAGAATATTACGAACCCATTGGTGTTGCTTTCGAATTCCCTAATTTGTATTCCAAGTTTACTGCATTGGAAAATCTCAATTTTTTTCGAAAACTCTACAAAGATAAAACCGAAGAACCGGCCACACTCCTGCGCATGGTCGGTCTGGAAAATGATGGCAACACACGTGTGGCAGATTTTTCCAAAGGCATGATAATGCGGTTAAACTTTTGCCGTTCGCTGATCAACAAACCAGACATCCTTTTCCTCGATGAACCGACTTCAGGGCTTGATCCCGTCAATTTACGCAGGATATCCGGCATCATTCAAGATCTCAAAGCTGCCGGCAAAACAATTTGCATCACGACGCACGACATGCACGTCGCTGACACTTTGTGCGATCGTGTCGCGTTTATCGTCGATGGAAGAATTGAACTCATCGATTCGCCAAGAGAACTTAAGCTGCAAAATGGGACGCGGCAACTGAAACTGGAGTACCGCGAAAATGGACATATCGTGCAACGGGAATTCAGTCTGGAGAATCTCGGCAATAACACTGAATTCATCACCATTCTCAAAAGCAAAAATGTTGAAACCGTGCACACGCAAGAGGCCACACTGGAAGATATCTTTATAAAAACGACGGGCAGGAGGCTTCTTTGAGGTTAAGCAATGCCATTCGCTACGATATGCTCTTCCAGTTCCGGCACAGGTTTTATCACGCCTACTTCGTCATTACAGCGCTTTATGTCATTCTTTTGCAATTTTTTCCCGAGAACATCCGTCCGATGACCACGATTATCCTGCTTTTCAGTGATACTGCAGCGCTTGGCTTTTTCTTTATAGGCGCCATTATTCTGCTTGAGAAAGACCAGAATATTCTCGACAGCCTGTTCGTGACGCCATTAAAAATTTACGAATATGTGTTTGCGAAAATCATATCTCTGGCTGTCATAGCGCTCCTTTCGGCGCTGGCAATTGTTCTGTTCACATTTGGATTCTCCGTGAATTTGCTCCTTTTCATTCCAGGATTCCTGCTCGTCTCCAGTTTTTATACGCTTGTTGGCATTGTTTTCTCAATCATCTCAAATAACGTAAATGATTATTTTGCAAAGTCGATACTCGTTGGACTTATCGCCTCAGTATCACTACTTCCCTATTTCTCTGTCATCGATGCACCTGTGTTGCAGCTGTTGCCAATTCTTTCCTCACTGACATTGATCGATCTCCTGATCGTACCACACAGTACTGCAGAGCTGGTGTATGCCTTCTCGAACATTGTAATCTGGTTATTGATCACGACATTTTTCGCCAGACATATTTTTTACAAAAACATCATCATCAGAGCAGGTTCAGCTCGATGAAAAAACTGCTGATACTTGCTGTCGGTGATCTTAAAAACATCGCCCGCGATGCAACTTTGTTACTGATACTTTTTGGTCCGGTCGCTATTTTCCTGTTGCTGCGTTTTGCCATGCCGGTTATTTCTAAATACGTGCTCGATCAATACGATTTCAGCCTGTATGAATATTATCCCATTATCGTTTGCTTCATGAGCATGATCCCAACAATGCTTTTCGGTCTCATATTCGGTCTGCTCATTCTTGACGAACGTGATGAAGAAATCATCGCGTTCATAGCGGTAACACCGTTGCGCAAATCCGGCTATCTCGCCTACAAGCTTTCCTCATCGTATGTTCTGGGTTTCATATCGTGCATCGCTATTCTTTCCGGAACTGCGTTGATACAACTACACCCCCATCAGGTGTTACTCCTCGCGTTTGTCATCGCAATTGAAGCACCAATCGCATCGCTCTTTCTTGCCGCATTCGCTGAGGACAAGGTGGCAGGCCTGGCTTTTGGGAAAATAATTGGTATAATGTATATTGCACCGTTTATTGTATTTTTTGTAAATTCGAACTGGCAATTGCTTGCCGCAGCGCTTCCGCCTTTCTGGATTGCAAAGGCATTCATTGCAGCGATGGATAACAACACATTTTTTTGGTACCATATCGCTATTGGTTTTACTGTACACATGGGTTTTGCGCTTATATTAATAAAAAAATTCTTGTTCGCACATCGCTGATCAGGAATTGCGCAACATGCAAAGACACGTTCATTGTTTTGGATACATTTTATAACTTTTAATTTCAGTAAACGACACCTAATTACTTAATGGAACATCTGTGCAAATTCTGAAAAATCTCTATCAGGTCGGCGGTGATATTAATGGAATTACGTGGGACGGAGTTGATGTCGGATACAATGATTGCAATACCTATATATTAAAGCTTTCGGACGGACTAATCATGTTCGATTGCGGCTGCGGTGATACACTGCAGCAAATTTTTGCGAACATGCGATACTGGAGCCTCGATCCAGCGGACATTCGTTACTGCATTCTAACCCATGCGCACATCGATCATGCCGGCGCTGGTCATATGTTGAAAAAACAGGGAGTTCGGTTCATTTCCAGCAATGAGACGGCAGATGCTGTCGGAGAAGGTGACGAACGCTGCTGTCCTTATCTCTATCACAAGGATTTTACACCTTTCATAGTCGACCGTACAATCACAGATGGCGAAAAAGTTGATTTGCTCGGTCTGGAGTTCAAAGTCCTGCTGCTTCCCGGCCACACGATGGGTTGCACCGCCTGGATTTTCGAACATGAAAACAGACGATTAATCGTCAGTGGGGATTTAATCGGAACGTTGCTAGATGGGCATTTCGGCTGGAGCGGTTCTATCGATTTTGACCGTGAGAAGTATATTAAATCGTTGCGGCGTTTTGCAAAAATTGATATGGATATTATGCTTCCCGGGCACGGTCTGGTCTATTTTCACAAACCACGCCGCAGAGTGGAAGCTGTATTAAGTCTCGCGTTATCTGAATGGCGGAAATAAAATTCATCTTAATTGCCGTGTGCAAGCTGACTGTATTACAAAGTTTTGCAAGTATTTGTTACAGCTCACTTCACAACGAACACTCAGCACGGCGTTTTATCGGCGACTTGCGAAAAAACAGCATCAAATTCAGCAATGCGTACACGCCAATCAAATCTTTTTACTGAATTGTGAAGCGCCTCGCAGATAGTCGAATATCGATCAAGATTGAGCAACATATGTCGCAGCTTGTTGACCATATCATCATCGTTTTTATAGAGAAAATACTTGTGGAATGTCTCATCCAAAACCTCCGGGTAAGATAAACGATTTGGCAACAAGGGTAAAGTGCGGGAATAAATGGCTTCCATGACCGCAAAGCCAAAATTTTCCTGTACAGCAGTCGAGACAACGACATCTGCAAGCTGCAAGTATTTCGCATAATCCTCTTCCGTTTCAACAAATCCAAAATGGACAATCTGCTGACTCAACCGCTCTCTGGCTTCAAGAAAAATCTTGGGATGCACCTGATGATTTTCCCCAAGAATTATCAGTTTAAAAGGAACATTTTCATCATTCAACTTATACAACGCGTCAAAAAAAACTGTCGGTTGTTTATCAAATGCCCAGCGATGGTTCCACAGGATATGCGGAATCATGTTGGCTTCTGTTTTTTTATCATGAAAAAGTGCAAAGTCGCATCCCATGTAAACAACTTTACTCTTTTTTATGATGTTGCCATGCGCGTGGATGGGAATAAACTCAGGAATTCGATTCTGAAACTGTTTGAGTTCCCGATTAAATTTTTGCAGCTGAAATTGTGAATTGAACAAGTTTACATCCGCCGTAAGCGCAGATGTGCAATTAGCAACGACAAAGTGATAGTCCGGCGTTTGATGTCCGGAACGTGGATATGTGAGCTGATTTTCATGAAAGAACATTATACTTGGCCCACAATAGCCTGTAAGCGCCTTCAGCTCAGCAAGATTGATCATGTCCGTCGTAATGAGAAGATCATAGTGGGGTAATTCTTCTTTGATTTGTTCTGCAAAATAAAGTGCTGCCGTGCGCAAACGCCACTTCCAAAATCGAGCTAGCAAGGTGAATGTATCTATTTCATGGGTGCTGTATTTCTGAAGTCCATCCAGAAAGTTCTTATGTGACCCGCCGTAAAAGCTTTCAACAAATGCTATCTTCACTCAGTTCCTCAACTGGATTGAAATTACAGGTAGCATATTTCTACTTTGTAAAAAACAAAAAAAAAGCCACCTCACGGTGGCTTAAAAAGTTAGAACAGTTTCAACTTGCGGGCCATTTTCCTTAATTTTCGACCAAATCGTGCCGGTACAATTTTTACATACCGCGCATCGCCCTCGCCGACGGAAACCGTTTCAACGCCATCGTCATCCTTGAGGACATCATGAACGATAAAGCGTTCATAATTGCTCATCGGATGCAATTCGATTTCTTCACCGGTCTTTATTGACTCTCTGGCCTTCTCAACAACATATTCACGAATTTTACCAACCGGAAATATCCACAATAAGTGATCTTCGCCATTTCGGTATGTTTTGGTTTCGTAATCGCCTTTATTATCAAAAAACTGATGCACGCGCATACGTTCATATGCGTTCAATTCCTCCAGACAAACAGCATGGATTGAATCCTGAAGCATATTCTGGGCGTTGCGAATTGTTTTTTGAATTTTTTCATCATCCTCGCGATTTCTGCCGCGTTGCTGGCCCCTTCCCTTGTAAGGGCCTCTTCGTGAACCACCACGGTTTGAGTCACGCGATGGTCTTCTCCTATTTTCATTCATCGACTTTCTTCACTCTTCCTTTCTTCTTCAATCTATGATTAATCTCTCAGCAAATGAATCTGGCACATGAGCAAATTCACCATTGCTCATAAACACAAAAACATCGTTTCCGGTTTTGCTTTCAAATAAATAATGAACCATTTCTTCGCCGGGAGACATGATGCGTGCTGGAATATTTTTTTCTTTCAATTTTAGAATAATATTTTCGAGAGAAAGACGTTCATTCGTCGCTACTTTGTCCGGCCGATGCAATGGCGCCAGGATGACCTCATCGGCCCGATCGAACGCATCGTAATATTGGTTTTCAAATATTTTTCTTTTCGCTGAAGCTGAACGTGGTTCGAACAGCGCCCAGATTTTCTTATCGGGGTAACGATCTCTTACCCCCCGCAGCGTCTGCTCAACTGCAGTCGCATGGTGGGCAAAGTCGTCAAATATGAGCATTTCCCCTACTTGTTTTTTTAATGTCAGTCGTCGTTTTACTCCCTTAAATTTATCGAACGCCTGTGTTATGGTTTGAACAGGAATGCCAAGTTGAAAAGCACCCACACAAGCAGCAAGGGCATTACGAACGTTGTGTTCACCGGGCAATGAAATTCGAACAGTTGTGCATAGTTTCTCTTCAAGAAACAAATCAAAACTAGTGCCAATTTTGTTATACGTAATATTTTTTGCCTGCCATTTTGCCGGCGTTTTTATTGAAACGGGTTCGACCTGGGAAAATGATTTTTGCACCAAATCAGCAACCACCACATCATCAACATTGGCGATAATTTTTCCGTTCCCGGGTACAATATTGAGAAGGTGCCGGAATGATTTTTTGATTTCTTCCAGGGAGTTATAGATATCAGCATGATCGAATTCTATATTATTTATAATGAGCAGGTCAGGTTGATAATGAATAAATTTTGATCGTTTGTCAAAAAATGCGCTGTCATACTCATCCCCTTCGAGAACGATATGCTCACCTTTTCCCACTTGAAATCCCCCATCAAAATTTTCAGGCATCCCACCGATAAAAAAGCTCGGTTCCCTGCCGGCATACTCCAGAATCCAAGCCAGCATTGAGCTTGTCGTCGTTTTACCATGCGTACCTGTAACGACACAGGACATTTTCTCATGAATAAAAAATTGGTTTAATGCTGCCGGAAGGGATATATATGGAATTTTTTCATTCAATACAAACTCAACTTCAGGATTTCCCCTGGACATTGCATTACCGATAACAACCAGGTCAGGTTTTTTATGCAGATGGGATTGATCAAATCCCTGAAACACGGGGATGTGTTGGTCAGCCAAAAAGGTACTCATCGGTGGGTAGACATTCTCGTCAACGCCATAAACTTCATACCCTTTTGCTTTGAACATCGCTGCCAGAGAAGCCATGCCGGTACCGCAAATTGCGATGAAATATATTTTTTTCATTAAATAATAAAATCAAAGTTGAATTTGAAAACTACACTCGGAATTTAGTCAATATAGATAAAAAAAAGCATTGAAAGCAATCTTCTGTATCATCCGAGCATTTAAAAATCTGAAATAAATATTTACACTAAAATCTGCATGCTAGAATTTATGAACCAGGATATTTGATAAAAATATAACGGCATTCTGCCCGGCTTAAGTCGAGTGAAATCTGCAAATTCGAATTCAGGCTATTCTTCCTGCGCAAGCGAATCGACCTGGGTTGTGTCCGGGGATGTCTGTGTATTTATTTCTGCAGGTCTTGGACGATATGGGTGAATGCCATTTTGATCGATCGTTATGTAGCGCACTTGACCACTTTTGCCAATGGGCGTGAGCTCCTTCTCGTTCAAATAAAGTTTAATACCACCCGCATTGCCAATTTGAAGGTTAAAATGCTTTGTTGCAGTATAAGTTCTACTGTTTCCTGCAGTAAAAATTGCTTCATTCGCCTAACATCATCAATCGTGACGCGAACCCAAACACTATCTGTCGCATCGATTCGTAGATTTAAGTTCTCAACGGGACTTTGTGTTTCACCTGGTAAGGCATCCGGCTCTGTTTGCATACTGTCGTTGTTAACTTCTTTCAGTACTTGCTCGAAAGGAATCTGCGCAACTGTTTTTTCTGTCACTTTTTTTTCTGGTTCCTTTTGAGTCGGCTTTTCCTTGTCGAATGTACTGATGAATAATATAAAAATAACAACAGCGACAAAACTGGCACCAACTATTATTTCATTTTGAAACGCTTTTTTTGCCGTCGGTATTTTTCTCTCAGGTTCAGGGACCGGTTTCTCCAGTACAATTTCATCATCACTTTTATCCTGCTCCGAAAGTTGAGAGGCAACAACTTTCTGCCACCGTTCCAACACAGCCTGACCATCCATTTTTAAAAACTCTGCATAAGACCGGATAAATGCCCGAACATATGGCATGGGTAAAAAGCCCATGTCGCCCGCTTCAATCTTAATTAAATGTTCCTGATTTATGCGGAGTTTTTCCGAAACATCCTTAATCGTCAGCTCTTGTGCGAGCCGATTATCTCGTATTGCAGCGCCAATGGCTGCAAAAGTTTCTTTATCTGTGCTCATTTGCTCCCAGTCTTTCATCAAATAATTGAAGACAATGTTGATAAAATGCTGCAACCGGAAAACCAACAACATTGTAGAAACACCCTTCAATCCTCTTCACAAAAACAGCACTGATGTCTTGAATTCCGTATGCTCCTGCTTTATCCATTGGATGCCCGGTATCGATATAACCGTAAATTTCTTCTTCCGTTAATTTTTTAAATTCAACTTTCGTTGTTTCGGCAAAAACAATTGAGCGGCCCTTCATGGCATCGTCAATATAAACACCGGTTATCACCTCATGCTGCCTTCCGGAAAGCTGGGCTAATAATTTGTAAGCATCTGCCTTATCAATTGGTTTTCCCAGAATTTTTCCGTCCACAACAACTATTGTATCGGCCGCAACGATCAAGCCCTCATTGTGTTTACGACTGATAACTTCCCCCTTTTGCTGTGCCAGGGACAGGGCGATTTTTCGTGGTGGCAAACCGGGTGTAATATGTTCTTCAATGTGCGGGGCATCAACAGTAAAATGCAATCCCATCATTGTAAACAACTGTTTACGCCTTGGAGATCCGGATGCAAGTATAAATTTTTTGGACTCAAAAATAGAATTTACAACCATTAAACTGCTATTTACTCTCGACTAATAATGTGACCGGCCCTTCATTCTGGATGACCACCTCCATCATCGCTCCAAACCTGCCGGTTTCGACTTTTACACCATTTTTTTGGACTTCTTCAATGAATGCTTCATATAGGGGCTCTGCAACAGCGGGTGGGGCAGCATCCGAGAATCCCGGCCTTCTTCCTTTTCTGGTATCGCCGTAGAGGGTAAACTGTGAGATGATGAGCATTTCACCCTCGATTTCGAGCAACGATTTATTCAAGTTGCCTTGTTCATCATTGAATATGCGTAAGTTTATACTCTTGTTAGCAACGAATTTCACCTCATCCAAACCATCACCGTTGCGAATACCAAGAAGTAAAACCACTCCCTTGGCTATTTTGCCGACCACTTCTCCATCAACTTTGACGACACTCTGCGAAACTCTTTGCAATAATGCACGCAATAAACAAACCTTTATTTTCCAATATATATTGAAAACAAGCCGATGAGCATATCAAATTTCAACATAG
>QQUM01000428.1 GCA_008501545.1 Calditrichota bacterium | reverse complement strand
GGGAAAATTGATTATTCACGAATCCACAACAGAAAAAGCCGAAGCTGAATACGTCGTCCACCAGATCGAAAAAATGGTCGGTGGCACCAGCATGTTCAGCCACGATTCCGGCCGTGCAGCCAGCGAGACCGAAGCGGAGCGCAGTTTTGGTGATATTGCTGTACTGTACCGGTTGCACACCCAGAAAAACGCGCTTGAAGAAGCCTTTGAACGCAGCGGCATTCCCTATCAGGTTGCCGGTGAGAAACCGCTCATCGCCTGCACTGGCGTGGCAGAAATGCTGACGATGCTGCGCCTCGCCAACCATGGAACGGTTAGCCTGGAAGCAGCCGGGAATTTACTGCAATTTGTTGTAAAAGGTCTTGGTGCGCAAGGTATTCGCACATTGGATGAATCACGTGCCGAGAACACAAACCTTGTTGGCCGGGATGAACTGAAGGTTTTTGCAGATGCCTCAAAAGTCCGCGGCAAAATGAAAGAATTTCTGCAGGAACTCAACCAGCTTGAGCAGAAAATGCAGGAAAACGGTCTGATCGCTGCGATACAGCACATTCTCGTTTTGCAGAGCTGGCAGGACAAATTCACTGGCGACAAAGAACTCACCCGCAACTGGGAGCGCCTGCTGCGCATTGCCCGCAACCGCAAGATCATGGGCGACTTCCTCGATTACCTCATGCTGCAGCGCAACGAAGACGCCGTTGATGCACAGAGCGAACGCGTGTCGCTGCTCACTTTGCATGCAGCCAAAGGCCTTGAATTTCCGGTGGTTTTCATAACCGGTTGTGAAGAGAAGTTGCTTCCTTTAAGCCTAAAAGACATGCAAGGGGACAGCGACGAAGAACGCCGCCTGTTCTACGTCGGCATGACGCGAGCGAAAAACCAGCTCTTTCTCCTGCGCGCGAAAAAACGTTTGCTCTTTGGAAAGACACTAGAGCTTGCTCCGTCGCCGTATTTGGCGGATATTGAAGAACAGCTTAAGGCCTACGAAAAAGCCACACAACTGCCAAAGCGACGGAAGAAAAAAGGGTATAATGAGAATCAGTTGAGTTTGTTTTGAAAATTCCTTTTGGAAACAAGCGAGAGAAACAAGATAGTACATATTTTAAAATCACTTATTATAGGAATTAAGATGTTTTTTTCAGATGACTTTCTTGAATCATTAAAAGATGACGATCCGTTTTTAGCAGTGCAAAAATTGTGTAAAGAGCTTCAAGGTTTTCTTGCTGGAGTTAAATCCGATGACCTTCAAAGTTATAACCTTGCTCTGGATGCATATGGATTTTTATATGCATTTGCAAAGCGCAATGAAATTAAAAATGAAAAAATTGATTTTGATGGCAACCGAAGTAGAAATATCGAGAGAATTAATGTATTTGCAAGTGATATCTCGCATTTAGCTGAAAAACAGTATACTGAAAAAATGATGAGTACTGCTACGAAAAAATATAACTTATTATTCGGAAATGAATTTTATTATGAGCTAGTGGACTTTCAAGATTAAAAATGTGAGTTGACGGTTTAATTTTTAAGCTGAACACATTGATTTTATACTCGATTCAGAAATCGTGAGGATTTCTCGATTTCATTATTAAACTATATCACCAAACATTTAATTTTACTATTGTTTGGGTGGTATAGTATGACCAGAAAATATATTGTTCGACTTCAATCTGATGAAAAATCGTACCTGCAAACTATTATTCGTAAAGGCAAAACGAATGCTTATCGTATTCGTCATGCAAATATCCTGTTAGCTGTTGCTGTTAATGGCAGCAACATGAGCGACCAAGAGGCTGCCAAAGCTTTTGGTTGCCATGGCCGCACTGTGGAAAATATTCGCCAACGCTTCGTTGCGCAAGGCTTTGAAGCTGCCTTGGAGCGTCGGCAACGCGATTGTCCAGCCCGAAAGCGTTTACTCGATGGTGATGGTGAAGCCCTTTTAGATTTTTAGTAATAATAATGTTTTATACGAATAGAATGAAATATTCGAAAACCTCGGTTCGATTGTTCATTTTGGGTTTTTTAGTCACACTGCTCTATGGCGCCGGACTTAAAATGTTTCCACTGGAATTTGATGAAATCCGATTTGTACGAGAAGTTGAATTGCCGTTTTGGGAATATTTGAAACTTGCCTCTCATGATAATTCTAACACACCTGTTATGCATGCTATAAACTGGATAATCAGTCACAGCTGGGGTGCAGAAATATGGCATTTGCGTTTTTTTTCTTTCCTTTTTATGGCTGGAAGTATCTTCTATTTTTTTTGAAAAACAAAGAATTGCAAGTAAACAGTATTTTAAAAGGTTGGGCTGCTGTTTGCTTCCTGTTATTATCCTATCCTTTTATTTTTTTTAGCCACTGGGCTGCTAATGCCTATGCAATGTATGTATTTGCATCAACAACACTTTTATTTTATACACTCGATGCTGTTTGTTGCAAGACGAAGTTGATTTCCAGATCATCAGTTTTTATTTTTCTTTTTGCTGGATTACCGCATTACAGTATGTTTATTACTTGGGGAGGAGCTTTTCTTGTCCTGGCAGGGAGCGAAATTTATGGTTAAAGAATGTCATTTACACGGATTTTTGCTGTTGTTGTTAATTTACGTTATACGTTTTTAACTCCCATACTGCTCTTTTTACAATTTATGGCCTTCCCGCCGGGTTCATTGCTTAATCAGAATCGTTTGGATATATCACATAGTTATTTGCAAGAATATTCTGTTTTTGGAATTCTACAATTTATTGCGATAAAAATCAAAGCGCTCTATTTAATGAGTGCTTTAACATTGCCCTCAGAAGTGCTGAATTTTTTTACCATTCTTTTAATTCTAACAGGTTTTTACGCTATCTCACGATATGTGACAAATCCTTGTCGTAATCGAGCTTTGTTCGTCTTTTTAATCGTGCAAATTATGGTAATGCTTATCTTCGCGCTTCTAAAATTGCATCCAATACGGAGCAAATACTTTCCGATTATCACGATTATTAATGCAATTTTAATAGAAAAAGGTTTGCATTTTCTGTGGATGAAAATAAAATTACAAGGTCAAATAAGATATTATATCTTGAATATTGTAAGTATAGTCGCTATTGCTTTGACTTTTAGTGTGGGAATAAAAAAATACAAGAAATATAATTCAAATTTTCAACACAATACAAGACTTATCCAAACGATTAAACAACAATCTGATACCGAAATTCGGGTTGATAAAATGGCACTTGTTGTTTTTGCATATTATTTAAAAAGCCATTATTCTGATTTTCAGATTGTCTCTGAAAATGCATCTGATAGTACATGGAAATCTGGAAACGCAAAAACCATATATTACTGTCTCTTTCTAAGAGAACAGAGCTTAAACGTCCAAATGCAAAAAGTCAGCAAGTGGCTTGTTAAAAATCCCAGATATCGGTTAGAAAACCGAACTTGTTTTTCAGATTCATCATATCTTGTTGTAAAATTGCTTCGTGAATAACTTAATGTGTGTTTCTTTGTTGTCTACCTATTTGCATCCATGTTCCACATCATATTCATTCAGCAACAGGGAACGCAAATACATAAAATGCCTGGTTCGATCTTCAATTAAATTCCTTATTCAGTAACTTCGAAAACAGTATAGTCACGCTCGAATGGAATGTTCAAAAAGTAAATACCCGGTTGGAACGCAAATTCTCCAAAAGAGTCGAGCAATCCTTGCGGTAATTTTTGATGGGAGGGATAAAGAAAGGGAATTATCTCATATTTTCCCTGGGGGATGGGGAAGTTGGCAAAATTAAATGTAAGTGCTTTGGATTTTGGAACTACGGTCACCAATGCAAGCTCTGATGCCTGAAAAGTTGTTAAGGCATGGAAAACGAAGATGTTGTTCGTTTCGATTTCACGCATAAAGACGATGCCGAGTGGTCCGCCGGAATAGCTGCTCGGGATGACAACAGTTACTGAATCCTTCATAGCGCTGAGGTCGGTGGTGATAGTCACTGTTGAAACTGACTTTTGTGAAAGACGCTGCGGACTTGTCGTTGTGGTGACATTGAGAAATTTTTGCAAGGGGGACGGCAAAATGAGATTGCCTTTTCCATTCACATCCTCCTCGCCGAAGATAACAGCATCGTTTCTAATGGCAACTTTTGCTGAATCTATGAGATAATTTGCCATGTAAAAATAAACATTAAATGTGCCGCTTGCTGATCCACCCCGCAAGCTTGGTGGAATTTTTAAGGTGAAATCACCACTGGCATCCGCTCTTGTCGCGATATTGTATTGCTCCAGCCAGATATACGTACCGGCAGGATTTGCCTCATCCGCAAGGCGGATAGTTCCTTTTATTGATCTGGTTTCCGGTGATATTTTGGTATTGCTGAAGGGATTCTTTTCGCAAGAAATCAGCATAAGGCATATTGAAATTATCCAAAGACTATTTTTCATTTTCAATCTCAAAACAGTTTTTTTTACCGCTGGATTGTACCGCGTTGACTTGAGTTTATTCATCGAAATCCCGGACAACACGAAAGCCTTCATAGGAGTAGCCTGCCTTGCTCGGCACAGATTTGGGGTAACGAAAAGTACTGGAACAAAACATATCGCTGAAGAGCGCCGAGCCGCCGCGTGTAACCATAACAATATCTGTTCCGACCAGGTCTAGTGGAAAACGGGATCCGGGGCCGTATGGATTATCGTGTGGACTGATGCTGTAATAGTCGTACTGGTAAAGATCAAAAATGATTTCTGCCGCATTTCCAGCCATATCATAGAGTCCATAGGCGTTCGCCGGAAAGGATCCAACGGGAGAGAGACCATCCCACACGTCATGACCATCCAATCCTCTGTAGTTTGCCAAATCGTGACTGATTTGGCCGGTGGCTGTGCCGTATTCTGCCTGGAAACCACCGCGACTCGCTTTTTCCCACTCCGCCTCCGTGGGCAACCTGTAGCCATAATGCATACAAAAAGCCATTGCACCATACCAGGTTAAGCGGACTACTGGATAATCTTCAAAGCCCGGCGTTACATGGAAATATTGCAGGTTGTCAATGGCTGGTTTGAAGTAGATGAAGTAATCCGGATCTGCAGGATTCGTCAGCACCAATCCATAAACAGCTGCGTTGTAGGGGCCGCCATTGCCGATAAGCAGTCCATTTTCAACAATGATATCCCCCTGTTTAAACGCCTCATCCATGTATTGAACAAAAAGGCGATTCGTAATCTCGAACTTGCTGATTTGAAATGCGTCGGTATAAACTTCGTGTGCGGGTTGGACATCCCGGTAGCCGTTGTCGTCGCCCATGATGAAAGTGCCGGCAGGTATTGTAACGAACTCGATATCCAGTGGATCGAGTTCGGAAAGTTCAAATTCGATTTCTGAATAGAGGGCCTGGTAGCTTGCGGAAATCGTTACAGAGCCGACTGCATTTGGATATGCTGTAAACAATCCCAGAGAATCTATTGTACCGGCGTTTTCCGGACTGATTGACCAGGTTACCAGATCACTAACCAATGCCGGGTCTCGTCCGGTATCATCGAGGAATTCTGCAATGGCTTCGAATTTTTTTGATTGACCAGCCGCGACAGCTGGATGTATGGGCCAAATGGTAAGCGTGACTGCCCGTCCGGTAATCTGAATAGACAAGCTGTCTGTAATGTTCTGATAAATGCAGTAGACTTTTTCGAGACCAGATCGATTACTGATTGCACGAAATAATCCTTCATCCGTTACCATGCCAAGTAAACCCGTCTCAACACGCCATACCGCTTCCCGGGTTATATCTTCAACTGAACCGTTTGTCAGGATTGCAGATGCCTGCAATTGCAACGACCCAAAAGCATGAATTGATGAATCAGGTGCAGTAATTTCAACGGATACGGCCAGTTCAGGCCTTTGCGGGTTGTTTTTGCAGTGATGAAAAAATGGTATGAACAGAACGGCAATGAAAACTAGGTGGGCGTTTTTTTTATACCAGATCATGACAGGTTTACTCGTTAATTCACACAGTTCCGGCTTTGTGAAAGGCATTCTTTTTTTGAGGCTGTCTTACCTGATCTATTTATAAACCGTGAAAATGTGCCTGGCACTTCGTTAATTCTATAAAAATCAACGAAGTACCAGGCACATTTACTTCAATCTATGAATAATTCAAGCTAAGTTAAGAAAATTTGCATAACTGTAAATATATTTATTCGCCGCCAATCTTGGAAAAACCACAAGGCCTGATTATTATTCTGTTAAAATATGGGATGGGTTTTTTATGCGATTATTTCGAGTTAGAAAATGAATAGACCGGAATTCCTGGAAGGGATGCAACGCCACTTTCCTCATGTGAAGTGGCGTTGGCATGAAGATGTTTCGCTAAAGTTTGTGTCAATCAAACTTTTCACCTTGTCGCTGTATTGCTTAACTGCAATCGTTGCGCAAGAAGGTGTGTGGAGTACAGTTGCTGATGGCGGTACAATATTCAGCCTTATTTCATGAGAACCAGTTTTTGCGTTGACATTTGGTTGCCCCAGCGAATATTCAGATAATAGACGCCGCTGGTCAATTCATTTCCTGCATTCCAGTTCAAAATATGGGTGCCCGCTTCTTTCTTCCCATCATAAAGTGTTGCAATCTTTTGCCCTAGTGTATTGTAGATGATGGCGGTTAATTGCCCGTCCTGTGGCAAATCAAGCTGGACTTTTGTTGACGGATTGAAAGGATTGGGATAGTTGCTGGAGACAGAAAAGGATGCCGGTACATTGCTTTCCTTCGTCTGTTCTCCCACACGTTGCTTGCCGCTGTATGCGAGATAGTCACTTTGCTTTACCCATACAGCATATCCACGACTTGGTGCGGGGATCCAAACACGTCCATCGGAGTAAACCGTTGTCGTTTGTGTGTTGTCGAACGCATTAACGAGTGTCGTATTTGCCCAATTGGAAAAACCGGATGGCGAACTATCCACCCAAAGACCTTTTGAGGATGAGTCGTGATTGTTTATGGCAATGATGGCGCCGTCTCTCGTGCCGTTGCCTTGTCGTCGTGCAACGTATACGTGGTACGTATCACCTGATGGCCACGGATTCCCAACCTCACTTAAAACAGCCAATGAGCCACCGAGATAATTCTTACGCACATGAATGAGTTTTTTGATATCCGATTTCAGGCTGGCAGGGGCTGTAACCTGATAGGAACTGTTGTGTGCATCGATTTGTGTGACGCTATAAAAATGCGGGTAGAAAATACAAGGTCTTCCCTCGTGAGTAAGAATATAGGCATACGCCATATTAAAATCTTGTGTAACCCATTTGTCATGCTCTTTTCCTGTATCATGATTGTCCACGAACGTTACGATTGAAGTACCGGGCAATCCATTGCCACTGTTGTTGCGAACCATGCCAGCATGGTTTAGCCCGGCCATATCGAAACTACTCTGGTTTCCATTGCACATATCTTTAAGGGTATTTTTCAATGGAAAGTCAAAGCCGTCGACATCGGCACCATCATTGGCTACATTGTTCACCCAGTCACGAATCCGGTAATCCGCGCCCCAGTATTCACCGACGATAAAACGTTGCGAACTGTTGAGAAGCGGCAAGTTGTTCACCCAATCGGCAACGAAAGATTCCTGGAAACCACGTACGAAATCAAGACGGAAGCCATCAAATCCGATTTCATCGGCGAGCCAGTCGCCCCAATTTTTAAGGCGCGATTGCACAGTTGTGCTGTAGGTGTTTAAATCATTGCCGAAAAATTTGGTGTTGGTAATAATTTCATCACTCCCTGCAAATCCCAGCCAGTCGTTGTTGTCCACAGGATGAAAATCTGTGTAATCCCAGGTATAATTTGCTTCCCCGGTGCCGGTGTGTGTAACATAGCTGATGCCGGTATTCGTATGCGCTTCCAAAGTTGTTGTTGCGAGGTTGTTCCCGTTGTACCATACTGCGCCGGGATAGTAACTGTTTGTTTGATCTGCCCAGGCCCATTCCCAGCCACTGCTCGTATCTTCACGTCGTGCAATCAACCTGATTTCGATATCGTGTGATGCACTCAAGGTGATTTTATATTCATCAACTGCAGAGGAGCTCTCGATATGCCCCCTTACGGTTCGACCGGATCCGGGGAAAGCATTCCAGTTTCCACCGCCATCATTTGGTTCATATTCCCAGGTATCCGTTCCGTTCGCACCTGCGCCGGTCCAGTCAATCAACACATCGTAGCCGCGTTCGGATTTGTTGGCACTCCAGTTGAGCGTTGCGCCAACGATTTGAATATAATAATCACCAGCGGCAGCATTGGGAATCACCCAGACAATTTCATTTGTGGGATAAGATTGGTACTGTGTGCCATTGCGATACGCTTTATCAAAGACATATTGTTTCACAGCCGGATTGCTTTCGTCTTCATCGCTGCTGGTATAGATGTGGTTGAGTATAATATCGGCGTAGACATCGATTTTAGGGCTGGCATGCATCGTCGAAATCATATTTTCAAGTTCCGAACGGCTGCCGAAGCGTGTCTCCACAGTCCCTTTTTGATTGTAATTGCCGAGATCGTAATGATCAAAAATGCCATACCCCATATCCCAAATACCAAAATTGCCTTTTGCCGGGGAAGGAATCCAGATTCCTGTAATCCCAGCACTTTTTAACTCGCCCGATTGTGCTGATAAAGTGTCCCACCAACTTCCATTCAACGAAACATCGTCAACCGGCACATCCCAGTAAAATGCCTGCATCATTGCGTCGTTTTGCGCATTCGCTGTACCACCAACCAAAAGACACAGCAAGAAGATCGCGAGCCAAAATGGTTTTCTCTTTTTCATGTCGCCTCCATAAAAAGTGAAGAAATATATGTGGATTGTTTTTTTAAATCGAACGCAAGTTTGATAGAAATGGATGAAGATACGTTGTCT
>QQUM01000262.1 GCA_008501545.1 Calditrichota bacterium | reverse complement strand
TACTGGAAGCGAATTTCAAACTACTGTAACTTTGCGGGATAAACTGTGGGAAGTGGGCATACATTGTGTCTACAAATAGTTCCCAATCAAAATCTCTTTTTTCTGAAAAAGCCTTGAAAAAATCAAATAAATAGCATGCTGCGAGCAGTTTCCTGTTTTGTATTTGACCAGTTTCAGCACATATGAATGCTAATATCTCTTCTGGCTGAAGAGCATAAATATTTATGGAAATTTCTACATTCTGATCAAAATGGCTGTTTGCTGAATTTCTGTTCTTAATTATATACTTAGCTAAATCTTTCTTTGTTGGCCTTGTTCGCAATAGAGAATCAAACAGTTTGGTCTTATCCGTTTCCAATCTCCATTTCACAACCATGTTGATGGAGATATTTTCGATTATAGGATCTGAAGAGCGAAATGCAACATCCTTTACCCAGTTTGTTTCCTGCTCTGAAAAGCCGGAATTTTCAAGACTCGTTGCAAGCAAGGATATCTCATTAGCAGAAATGATGAGTTGCAGGGGATTAAAAGTTGGTAAACTTTTACTTGGCAAAATTACATGCGAAGGCTCACCGTCCAGGTGGATATACTGACCACCAATATCAGAGAACTCTCGCATGATATCATCAACAATTTTGTATACCTGCACGGAGCTCGATGCTTGCCTACGAACAATAATTTCAAAATTTTTGCGTACATGCTGCGGTGGATTGGCAATCATATCGATTTCGTCAGCATAATTGTGAAGCGTTCCAAGATTGCTGAATACTGATTCAAAAAAGAATGCTTTACAAAATGATGGCGATATTTGTTCAAACACTTTGGCAGGAACCGAAATACAAAATAATTTTTTTACCCATAAAAGGGCGTAATATATTGTTGTCTGCATGCTGAATTTTTGAGTTAGGTAAATTAACTTATCCCAATCCAGTTTGCCGTTGTAGTAGTTGATTGCTTCAGCAATATCTGTAAGTAAAATGAGTTCAGTGTAGCCGTGCCCTTCAAGATGAAGGCACAGGTGGAAAATCATATCAGACGGGCAAGCCATACGTACTTCATGTCCTGCAAGTTCAATAAGTTGTGCGTTTTTCCACATCCGGTCAATTTGAAAATTTACCGGGCTTTTACCGGAAATGTCTTTCGACTTATTTTCCACGTTCCATTGAATATCAAGCCATGTATTATCAGACTCCCGATGGAATTGAAAACCGTCGAGATAACTCATTCGGTAATGACAATCTGATGTTGGCAACGTAGAGTACCCCAGATCGATAAGGCATTTTTCTGCCGTTTTGAAATCACTCTTATGAATTAGTAAATCCAAATCGCCGATGGGATGCAGGTTGGAATCCGGATAAATGAAATGTATTAGCCCAACTTCTTTTAATGCGAGTACATCAATTTTATATTCAGCAAATTTGGAAAATATCTCTGCAAGCACATTTTGCATGCGGGCTGTCCGTTTACGGTTGTTTAAATACAACGTTTCCAGCTCAAATTTTGTATTTTCAGGTATGCCATTCTTCGATTGCTTAAAGTCATCAGTTGCAAGTTTGAGTGCATTATACAGCAGCAATGCGGTACTGTGCTGAATCGATGCGCTTACCAGATAGTCCCAATCCAGATGTTTTTGTAGCAGCTTTTTAATTGAATCCTTGCTGTCCTTGTCGTGATGGGCTCTTGCACCGAGAATTAAAAGCTGGTCTTCGTTTGTGAGGTGCATTTGTAGTTTATTTTCCTGTTAAAGTTTAGGCAATAATTTTGTGAACGACATCATCAACAAGTTCTTTTCCTTTTTGCATTGAAAGATCAATGCTCTTTTGCCGCTTGCAAATCTTGATATTGGCAAAATCACTTTCATTTTCAATTCGAACCATTTTCCCCATCTTAATTAGATTTTGATCAACACTACCCATCTCACCCTTGAAGAGCGTATACACCGGTGCCCCCAACACTGTTGCTTCACGGTTCATTGTACCACCTGCGCCGAGCACCAGATCGGAATAATAGATCAAATTGGGGCCATCGAGAATTTTTCCTGGCACAAGGACATTTGGAAGATTGAGCCCTTCATAATATTTAAGTTGTTCTTGACCACGGGGCAATAAAACAACGAATGTATTTTTATTGGCTAAAACGAAATGCAGCAACTTATCAAAAAGGGGATTTTCAAATCGATGGTAGGCAGCGACCAAATTGGGTGGCCGCATTGTTACCAAAATTTTGTCTTCAGGAATTCCATTGTCGGCTAGAAAATCCGGATCAGGTGCAAAATCGGCCAAATAGACATTTTCTTTTAAACCGTCGAATTTCTCTATTTTATCCTCGGTTGCGCCAAAGCGATATAAATTCTCATTATTGAATACCTGAGGCACATAAATCTTTTTTGCTACGCGGCATAATATATGACAAGCCGGATTGCCTTCATAATCATCAAATGTGATCATGGGAATTCTCATCATACCGGCGGCCAATGCCTGGCTGAAAGACGCATGACTAACCGCCAACGATATATTGTGTTTACGCACAAATTTCATCAATTTAATAGCGCGGACCAGGATTGCAGCACTTTTGCCCGTCATCGTGCGCCCGCCGTGCGCGCCGATGGCTACATGGGGGATTTTGTAGCTATCAGCAAGAGGAACCGTTTCGGTTGAATTGCGTGTTGTAATGAGTAAATCATAATCTTTCTTTTGCAGCTCGGAAATGATGGGCCGAAGAAATAAAACCTGTGGTGGTGTTGAAATGTCAATCCAAATTTTCATATATATTCCTTTTTTATTGAACACGGATTTGACGGATCAAACGGATTAGGACGGATTTTTTAAATAATAATCCGTTCCAATCCGTACCATCTGTGTTCCATTTACTTTCAATGCCTGTAGATGACTTTAATGATTTCATTTTTTCGATAATTTTTTGCTACTACCTTTTTGGGGTGAATATTTATCTGCGAATGCATATAAAACCCACCCCAGGTGATAGGATCGCATTTCATGATTTACTTTGTATGCCGGAATTCGATTTACCAACCGGCTGATGCCATTCATACCCAGAGTGGCTGTTGCCATTGACAAGTATTTTAAACTGGCCCGAGGCTGCTTCCATTTGATATCGCGCCAGATGATATTGTTTTGCCAATCAATCATCTCAATTCCCAATTCATTATCACCGGTTAGCCAATTTACGCCTCTTAATATTGAGGATTTAAAATCCTGCCCACTTACTTCTGACAACTTAAACAAAGTCATTGGCGTCATTCCGCTCTGATGAACACCGTACACAGGATAATTTGCAGCAATAATGTTTTTTTTCGAATGATAATGCCACCACCATTGTCCTTTGTCCCCCTGCAACTCGCACAATCGATTTGCACATTGAAGAGCCTGCTCTAAAGCTTTAGAAATTTTGAAAATATCAGAGTAAGTCGATAAGGCATAAACCGAATAAATTTGGTCAGCAAAGTTGCCTATTTTATTTCTCATGGTTGCAGGCCAGGTACCGCCTGTTCTGTAGCCAAATAAACCGGCATCGCTATTCATGTTAAAGGTTATGGCATTATAAAGATTTGAAACCAACTCCTTATAATAAACATCCTGTTCGATGTTCTGATGTGCATAGCTTAAGCCTGTCAATAGCCAGGAAAGTTCATATGTCGGCAGTTCATTGATTTTCTCATCGTGCACTTCATCTTTAATCGCCTGATAAAGTGTTTTTGCATGTATTCCATCACTGTGAGAATCTGCCCAAAGCATTAAACCCAATATGCCGGGACTTTCAAACGCGTTAATACGATTGACCAATGCATCAAGGATTTCCGATTCATTCATCTCATTTATATTCCACCCGGCTTTGCGAGCTCTGATTAAGCCGAGAACTGTCGTTGCGGTGTAAATGAATGAAGGCTGGTATTCTTCATCAATCAATTCTTTATTTGCATATTTTTTTGTAAATAACTTTTGCTGGTCATCATAAAGCGGCTTAAGTCCGAGAATGGCCAATTCAATTAGCCTTGAATAAAAGGAATCGTTAATTTGCATCAGTCGTATTTCCATTTATGAATTTTTTATATATCCCGGCTAATTTCTCAGCGCTCTTCTGTATTTGAAATTCATCCAGCACTTTTTCCCGCCCTTGTTTGCCAAGCCGTTCACGAAGTGCTTTGTCTTCGATCAATTTCTCCAGGGCATCTGCCAATGTTTCGGCATCACGTTCTTTGGCCAACATGCCTGTTTCCCCATGGATGACCAGGTCTGGAATTCCGGCAACCGGTGTCGTAACAACCGGAAGCTCGCAAGCCATGGCTTCGATTAATACATTAGGTATGCCATCGCGATCACCATCTTTTGCTACAACGCATGGCAGCGCAAAGATGTCGCTTTCCTGAAGTTTTTGTAAAACTTTAGGCAGTGGCTGCGCGCCACACAGCGTAATGTTTTCTTTCAAATCAAGTTGATCGATTTGTGCTTGCAATTTGTTTTCAAGATTTCCATGTCCGATAAAATCACAATGAAATTCATAACCGCGTTTGGCTAATAAAGCACAGGCATCGATCAAATATTCCGGGCCTTTTTTCTCGCGTAAATCACCAACAGCAACTACTCGAAATGCTTTTCCATTTTGTTCTTGTTTTGGACCTGGAATATAGCGGTCCACTTCCAGACCACAATGCACGATGTCAATTTCGTTTTGTGAAATTTTTGGACACAGGTTAGCAATATACTCTGTATGATAAGTTGAAATTGTGACCACTCCGGAAGCATTTTGCAATTCAGCACGCACATCTTTTTGATTGCGCATGAACAAACCAAATGCGTGCGGATGAATTGTAAATGTAATACCAACCAAATCTTTAGCAATTCCAGCGGCAATTCCTTCGAGCCAAACAAAATGAGCATGAATGTGCTCAATGCCCATTTTTTCTATTTGTTGAGCAAAGTAAACACTTTTGGGGAAAAGGAGCAGGACGCGTAACAGTACCGTAATCTCCCGAAAAGTTTGGCGGATCATATTAAAAAATGCCTTGAAATACCGAACCGGTGAGCGCAGGAGAAAATAGAATTGAGCTTTTATAACTTTAGGTGAGATAAAAGCGCTGTAATGGGTAACAGGCAACAGTTCTTTTGCCTGATCATGAACTATTTTATGAACAGGTGAAAGCAATGAGAATATAGTGACATCCACATTGCATTCACGCAACCAGTACATTTCCCGCATTATAAATGTCTCTGTTATGTAAGGAAATCGATGTAAGATGTAGGCCACCTTTATGTTTTTTTTGCAAACCATGGTTCTCATATTAAGGTTGATGTTAGCATTTACCGCTGACAAACCAGCGTATCAAGGATTTCTGCTTCATTCATCGATGAATTTTTTAAATATGCCGGCTAACTTCTCAGCGCTTTTCTGTATTTGGAATTCATCCAGCACTTTTTCACGCGCTTGTTTGCCAAGTCGTTCACGAAGTGCTTTATCTTCGATCAATATCTCCAGGGCCTCTGCCAATGTTTCGGCATCACGCTCTTTGGCCAACATGCCTGTCTCCCCATGGATGACCAGGTCTGGAATTCCGGCAACCGGTGTCGTAACAACCGGAAGCTCGCAAGCCATGGCTTCGATCAATACATTAGGCATACCGTCGCGATCACCATCTCTTGCTACAACGCATGGCAGAGCAAAGATGTCGCTTTCCTGAAGTTTTTGTAAAACCTTAGACAGTGGCTGCACACCACACAATGTAATATTTTCATGCAACTCAAGGTGATCGATTTGTGCTCGCAATTTGTTTTCAAGATTTCCATGTCCGATAAAATCACAATGAAATTCATAACCGCGTTTGGCTAACAAAGCACAGGCATCGATCAAATATTCCGGGCCTTTTTTCTCGCGTAAATCACCAACAGCAACTATTCGAATTGCTTTTCCATTTTGTTCTTGTTTTGGGCCTGGTATATAGCGGTCCACTTCAAGGCCATAATGCACGATGTCAATTTCGTTTTGCGAAATTTTCGGACACAGATTAGCGATGTATTCTGTGTGGTGTGTTGAAACCGTTACAACGCCAGAAGCATTTTGCAATTCTGTACGCACATTTTTTTGATTGCGCATGAACAATCCAAATGCATGCGGGTGAATTGTAAATGAAATACCTACCAAATCTTTAACAATTCCTGCGGCAATTCCTTCGAGCCAAACAAAATGAGCATGAATGTGTTCAATGCCCATTATTTCCATTTGTTGAGCAAAATAAACACTCTCGGGGAAAAGAAGCAGGACACGTAGAAGTACCGGGATTTCTCGAAAAGTTTGGCGGATCATATTAAAAAATGCCTTGAAATACCGAACCGGTGAGCGCAGGAGAAAATAGAATTGCGCTTTTATTACTTTCGGAGAGATAAAAGCGCTGTAATAGGTAACAGGTAACAGTTCTTTTGCCTGTTCCTGAACTATTTTATGAACAGGTGAAAGCAGTGAGAATATAGTGACATCCACATTACATTTCCGCAACCAGTACATTTCCCGCATAATAAAGGTTTCAGTTATATAGGGAAATCGATGTAAGATGTAAGCCACTTTTATTTTTTTTTGCAAAGCAACGTTCTCCTATTTTGAGTCCTTTCGGAAGCGTACTATATTTCGTCATTCCCGCATGCTTTAAGCGGGAATCCATAACGATTTGAGGCTAATAAATGATGGATTCCGTCTAAAAGCATGACGGAATGACGCTCTCACAGATGGACTCTATTTATACTTGATCATGTTAATTACTGCTGAATAACCAACGCATCCTGCGTTTGTTTCATGACCAATTTTTTGTATTCTAATAACAGATGAAAAAGTATCATCGAAAGATATCTTGGATAAGATCTTCGATCGGAAATAAAAATATAATTTTTTTGAGAATAGAATTGAAAATTCCCGTCATATTTTTGCAAATGTAAAACTCTATTATAAGCACGTTCTGCTAAATAAGTGTATTTCTCCAATCCTATTTCTTCTGCCTGGCTAAGTGCTGTGGCAAGGACTGTTGTGTAATATGTAACTTCAGGAACCACGTGGTGGCAGCTAAAATTTGCTGATCCGGTTTCTGTTATTCCAGTCGATAAATAGTGTCCCAATTTTTCAAGTACAGGTAGAATTGCTTTGTCCTTCGTAAATCTGTAATATTCTAATAAATCAAGAAATTCGAATGCATTATACTGGTAGCAAAGAAAGTGGCGTCGATCTCCTTTTATTCCTTGTGTTTTCTCAACTATATAAGGTAGTTCACCTGTTTCCAGTTGTACATGATTGAGCCATGCAACCATCGCATCACATTTTTTTGTATATTGATTATCACCAGTCAGGTGCATAAGTTTGCCAATTGCGTTCAAAACCATGGCTGAGATATTGGGTACAGCCGGGCCCGGTTTTGCAAAATAATTTGCAGCCAGATACTCCCCGTCTTTAAGAAAGCCAATCTCATAATTTAAAAATCGAAACCATTTTTTTGCTGCATTGAGGTATATTTTATCTCCTGATTTTCTATAACTTTCCAGGAGTCCGAGAGTGGCAAAACATCCCTCAACAGTAGCAACTCTTCCTTTCCACTCAATGTTTGGATACTCCCAGTATCCTTCCTGTCTCTGAATTTCGACGATATAATTAGAGCAGGCTAATGCAATATCTCTGAATTTTACGTCATCCATTAAATCGGCAATCAGCCAATTCGCCATTATCCAATAACCCTGACCTTGCAAATACGTTAAATTATCTGCCCAAGGAAAAAAATTCGAATAACTTTTGACAAACCGGCCAATACGGGAATTGAATCGAATACCAGGATCGGGACCTGTGACAGATGCTCCGTTCCAATGATTTGTGTAAATGTGATTGTAAAGTCGATTTACTGCATCACTCACATTTTTTATGCTATATTTTTTACTCAATTGATTCGACCCATTAACAGTACATTAATATTTAGGATTTAAATGCCAGTTTCTTCTTTAACTTTCTGACCAGTCCTTTAACTTTCGCTTGTTTTGAGCGGGCAAATCCCATTAGCAGCCTGATGTTTTCAGAAGAAGCCCATTCCCACTCACCAAGATATTCAAGATGTTGTGCGCCTGTCCCTCGCTTAAAGTTGTAAACACCAGGATTAATGATAGGATCTATTCCATTTAGATCATAATAAGTAACTCCTCTCCCGGCGCATTCTTTTAACAAATGCCATAACAAAAGATAAGCAGCTGAAACTTTTCTTCCGGCCATTGAAGTTGTTGCAAGATAGTCCAAAGCATGGGGACGACTTATGAGGCATCCCCGGATACTTAATATTTCACCTGACTTATTTTTGCAGCACATCAACATACAATCGTTCCCTAATTGATTAATTAAATCTCGTATTTCTCTTTCATCATGCAGGCGGGGCAAGTTTTTGAATGCTTCCATTTCACTGTAGAGAGAAATGATTAATTTCGGATCAGGATTTACCCATGATTCAACAGTTAATTCTTTATTCCTTGATCTCTTAAGATTTTTTTTCCAATCTTTTGATAATTCTGATAATAACTCATCTTCTGACTGAGCAGGATTTAGCCACATACTCCATCCACTGGAATGAGAAAATATTGCGCGTTTCCATTTGCTGTTTTTTAGCGCCAGAGCATCATTCGTTTTGTATTGCTTCTTCGGGTATATTCGGATGTAAGCCCTTTTCAAAGCCAATGATTTTTGTATGCAAATTGGTAGGCTATCCAGACAGTAGTTATAATCTCCTATTGGCCCGCCTTCACCAGTGATTATCCCGACACCGAGGAATTTGCCGAGGTAAATTCCTTGAAAAAGAGCTACAGGTTCATCTGAGTCGTTTGTAGCCATCCATCGACAAGGCCTTACTCCAGAGTTTTTACGCCTGTATTCTCCCCAATTATAACTTTGATATACATTGCAATCAGAAAA
>QQUM01000206.1 GCA_008501545.1 Calditrichota bacterium | reverse complement strand
GCCACTGAATTCATGCGTTAAGTCAATTCCCGTCTTCTCACCGAAATGAAACAGGCGCGAATAGTTTGCCCAGTTCTTCAAACCAACTTTTTGAATCATGCGGTAAAAATAGACATTGCATGATTGCTCGATGGCTTGTTGCAAATTGACGCTTCCATGCCCGCCACTTTTCCAACACTTGAATGACCGCCTTCCCAGTCGATATGCTCCCGGACAAAACACCTTTTCTTCCGGATCGATTAATTGCTCTTGCAAACCGGCAATAGCCGTAATTATTTTATAGGTTGATCCGGGGTTCGTCCCACTCTGCACCATGCGATCGAATAACGGTTTTGAAGGATCGTTGGTTAATGCTTTCCACGTCTTCAACGTAATGGGTTTTGCAAACAGCTCCGGATCATACCCGGGTTTGGAAACAAGTGCTATGACCTCTCCATTTTGGCAATTGAGAATAGCGGCACCACCACGAAGCGTATCCATTTTCTGTTCCAAAAGGCGCTGAAGCCCGGCATCGATCGACAACTCCAGCTCTAGACCTGCAACCGGCGGTTGAGAATTGAGTTTATCGATGACACTGACTTCACGTCCCAATGCATCCACTTCAACAAATTGGTATCCTTTTTTTCCTTGCAGCACTTTTTCATAAATTTTTTCTATGCCGGCTTTTCCAATTATGTCACCTCGTTCATAGCCCGCGTATTCTTCGGACTGAAGTCCTTTTTCATCAATTTCACCCAGATAGCCAAACAGGTGTGGTGCTCCTACGCCGGAAGGATAAAACCGTCTGGGTTCGATTCCATAGACAATTCCCCGCAGGTCCAGTTTGTGTTCCTCAATTCGTGCCAACGCTTGAAAATCGATATATTGACAGATTTTTACTTTTTGAAATGGTCCAAGTTTGTTCCGTTCGTATTTTATACGTAGTTCTTCCGGTGAGAGGTCGAGCAATTCGCCAAGAAACGTAAAGACGGAATCCGGCTTTTTCAATTCACTGGGAATTGCGTAAACCGAGTAGGCAGGGACATTATCTACAAGTATTTCTTTAAATCGATCCCGGACAATACCACGCGGAGGTTCCAGAGTAATCGGGCGGATACGATTGCGCTCACTTTGCCGAAAATAAACATCCTGCTGAATTAACTGAACATAGGCATAACGTGACAGAAGGACAAAAAAGACAAAAACATACAATACCCGAAATATGAGCACACGATTTTTTTGCGAAAAACCAGGATTCATTTTTTTGTACCGAGAAGACCCTGCGGAATGAGAAAATGAGCGATACCAGCGAAAAGCAATGTGTAGAATACAGCAGGGACAACTGAGTGAAGCAGCAAATCAAACAGATTCATACCAGACTTTAGTTCAAACAAGAGATAATAAATAAAGTTGTATATCAGAATGATAACCGCAAAAAGGACTAACTTGCTTTTTGTCCCCAGTTTCACCTGGACATGTTTATAATTTCCAGCCATAAATCCGGCAACAACCAGGCCTAACATACTCGCGCCTAAATACGATGTGGTAAATGCGTCTTTGACAAATCCGACAGCACATGCTGCAATCATTGCGGGAATACCGCCTTCGCGCATACCAAGCACAATAATGCCCAGCAGAAGGATATCGGGCTTCGTATTGCCCGGAAAGAAGGAGAGCAGGGAAATTTGTCCGATGAGTAAACTGATGAAGATGATGATATAGATAAAATATTTCATTGCTGTGCATCTCTGTTAGCGTGGAACATTCTCATAATTATTATTCCGCTGAAGAATTCCGGGACTCCACACTGTCTTCCGCTTTAATTACGAAGACATTCTCAATTTTTGTTACATCAACAAAAGGCTCTACGATTACTGTCTTGAATAAACTCGGTAAATCTGTTTTGATATCGATGACTTTTGCTGTTTGCAGTTCTGCCGGGAAAATATAACTATAACCCGAAGTGACAACCAGATCGCCGACGCGTATATCTGCATTTTTAGGAATTTGTGTCAGGACACTTGTTTTGCTGTCCTTTTGCTGAAAAAGCCCGTTTACGCGACTACGTTGAATCTTACATGCCAATCTGAAATTATGATCCGTATAAAGTTGAACGAGAGAAGTCGATTCACCTGTACGTAATAATTTACCGACAATGCCAGCGGGTAGAATAACCGGATCATCCTTTTTCAGCCCATCTTTTTCACCAACATCAATAACCACGGAACGCACTACCGGATCCTGATCACGTGCAATAACGGTGGCAGCTACCAATTTATGTCGGCTGGTTTCCTTAAAATCGAGCATCCTACGCAACCGGTGATTTTCCAGGGCTGCTTTTCTCAGCTGACTATTTTCCAGAAGCAGATAACTTGTTCGGTGACGCAATTTTGTGAGTTGCTCGCGCATTTCCGCCATTGAGCGGTATTTCGAAATGACTTGCAGCGTATGTGCCCAACTATCAACGACGACGGCACGTAAATTGTTGATCTGCGGGTTATCATTTAAAAAGATGAGGCTAAGTGAAAGGACGATGCAAACAAGAAACGTCAAATACTCACTTCGTGTGATGGAAAAAAATTGGATATCTATAACTTTAAACTCTTTTGGCATTGCCTTGTTTTTTCACCAAATATATTCGTTAGATATCAATATCTTCTCACTTTGCTGAGCACTTTCTGGTAGTGAGATAAATCTTCGAGAACACGACCCGTCCCACGAACCACACATGTCAATGGATCTTCTGCGACGATAATCGGTAGACTTGTCTCATCCCGCAGCCTTTCATCAAGACCTTTCAATAATGCACCACCTCCCGAAAGGACAATGCCTCTGTCAAGAATATCTGATGATAATTCCGGCGGGGTTCGTTCAAGACAAAGTTTGGTAGCATCGACAATCGCGTTTACCGCTTCCGCCAAAGCTTCCTGAACCTCTTTTTGTGATATTTCAACTGTTTTGGGAATACCGGCAACCAGATCCCGACCGCGCACATTCATTGTAGCATCTTCATTGTATGGGGCCGCAGAGCCCAATGTACACTTTATATTCTCAGCTGTATTTTCACCTACAAGTAAATTGTAATTGCGTTTAAAGTGTTGAATGATTGAGTCATTCATTTCATCGCCGCCGATACGAATAGAAATATCTGTCACGATACCGGAAAGGGAGATGACCGCGATTTCGGTCGTCCCACCACCAATATCGATGACCATGCTACCGACCGGATCCTCAATTGGCAAGCCGACGCCGATCGCTGCAGCCATCGGTTCATCGAGCAGGTGCACTTCCCGAGCTCCGGCGTGTTCGCACGAATCCCGTACAGCACGTTTTTCGACATCTGTGATTCCGGATGGAATACATACGGCAACACGAGGGCGGCGCAGATTTGTATTGCCAACTTTTTTAATAAAATGCCTGATCATCGCTTCAGCTAGTTCAAAATCCGCAATGACACCGTCTTTCAAAGGCCTGACTGTTGTAATTTCACCTGGTGTACGTCCCTGCATTTCTTTTGCTTCCGTACCATAGGCGACAATTTCCTGATCCAGTTTGCGCACAGCAACAATACTGGGTTCTCGTATAATGATACCGCGTCCGCGAACATAGACCAATGTATTGGCAGTGCCCAGGTCGATCGCAATGTCATTTGTAATTAGGTTCTGAAACGAGAATGCCATTCTTCCTCTCAAATGTTAAGGTTAATGCCTGAAATGCCGTGTTTTTGTGAAGACCATCGCCATTCCGAACTTATTGGCGGCAGCAATGACTTCTTCATCTCGGATTGATCCACCAGGTTGAATTACTGAGATGGCACCTGCATTCGCCGCTGCTTCAACTCCATCAGCAAATGGAAAAAATGCATCCGAAGCCACCGCACTGCCTTTTAATTCCATACCCGCGATTGCGGCTTTTTCCACTGCGATTCGGGAGGAATCGACACGGGACATCTGCCCTGCTCCGATTCCAACAGTTTGCTGATCTTTTACATATATCACTGCGTTTGATTTAACCCACCGCACGATATTCCAACCAAAAATTAGATTTTTCCATTCATTTTCGTCCGGTTGGCGTTCAGAAACCACTTCAAATTTTGTGCTGTCATCCGGATTCAAATCTTTATCCTGCACCAGGACGCCACCATCAATACAGCGTGTTTCAAACACTTTTTGTGGTTCGCCATGATAGTTTTCCATCGCCAGAATACGCAAGTTCTTTTTCTGTGAGAATATTTCCAACGCCGCCTGGCTATATCCCGGCGCGATGACAACTTCCGTAAAAATTTTACAAATTTCACTAGCTGTATCTGTATCCACCTCACGGTTCAAACTGACGATGCCACCAAACGCAGACACGTTGTCGGTCGCCAGAGCCCGCCGATAGGCGTCCACCAAAGCCGTATCACTGGCGACACCACAAGGATTTGCATGTTTTATGATGGCGACAGTCGGATTTTCAAAGCCTCGTGCGATTAGCCAGGCCGCATCGCCATCCATATAGTTATTGTAGGACAACGCCTTGCCCTGAATTTGCTTTGCAGTCAGGAGTCCTGTTTTGCATCCTGCGCTGTATTCATAAACAGCCGCTCGCTGGTGTGGATTCTCGCCATATCGCAGTACATCTTTCTTTTTATACGGCTGAACGTAGAAATCTGCAAAATTATCTGTGGTTTGAATAGTTTCCGACAAATAATTATAAATTTGTGCATCATAATTTGCCGTTGCAGCGAAAGCAGCAACGGCAAGCTTCTTTTTCGTTTCTTTTGATAAGACAAACTTATTTTCTTTTAATTCGGCAAGCACATCAGCATATTGAAGTGGTGAGGTCAGAATTGCAACATCTTGGTGATTCTTTGCCGCAGCACGAATGAGCGTCACTCCGCCGATATCGATATTTTCAAGTGCAGTATCCAGCGTTACATCCAGACGACTTACCGTCTCGGCGAACCGATACAAGTTTACGATGATAAAATCGAAAAGAGGAATTGCGTTTGCATCCGCCTCCTGTAAATGGTCCGATTTCTCACGTTTTGCTAATATGCCACCAAAAACCTTTGGATGCAAGGTTTTCACACGACCATTCATGATTTCAGGGAATTCGGTCAATTCGGAGATAGATGTTACCGGCACATTGTTTTCTTGCAAAATTTTGGCCGTACCGCCCGTTGAATAAATTGCAATATCCGCAGCAGAAAGCGCCTGAGCCAGTTCAACAACACCTGTCTTATCAGTTACACTAATTAACGCATTTCGTTTTGTATTCATTTTGATCTACTCAATATAGATATGACGTCCATCAATTTTAATTTTATCGGCTGCAAATGCAGCAACTGTCTCTGGTAATATTTCATGTTCGATTTTTAATATGCGTTCTGCCAAAGTTTCCGGTGTGTCACCCGGCAGAACAGGTACCGACCTTTGCACGATTGGTGCGCCTGTATCGTATCCACTGTTTACAAGATGAACTGTTGCTCCGGAAATTTTACATCCATATTCCAGAACGGCTTTGTGCACGTGCCTGCCATACATGCCTTTTCCGCCGAATGATGGCAACAATGCAGGATGAATATTGATTATGTTCCCGGAAAAATCATGAATAAATCTTGCAGGTATTTTCTTTAAAAATCCTGCAAGCACGACCAATTTAACATCATATTCTTTGGTTTTTTGCAGCAGAAGTTCTGCAAAAACCGATTCATCAGTGAAAATTTCAGCGTCGGGAACAAAATGTGTAATTTCATTTTGATTCGCGTAGCTCAAGCCACCGGCGTTTTTCGTACTACCCAGCACAAAGGCAATCTCCGCGGCTATATCACCATTTTGGATTGCTGAGTGGATCGCCTTAAAATTCGAACCACCACCAGATATAAAAACCGCTATTTTATAATTGGAGGTCGCCATGTAACATCAACTCACTGCTGATTCAATGATTTCTACTGTGGCCGGTGCTGTAGATATCCTGGCCATCGCACCAATTGGCATTGTATGTTTTTGTGCTATGTGTCCATAATCAAACTTGTTTAATGCGGGTTTTCCCAATCCGGAAAAATAATCTTCCAGCATCATATTTAACCAGCCCTGCGAATCTTCCTCTGTCTCGGAATCTTCAAATTGGCCACAAATGATGCCGTTGGTTTGCTGTAAAATACCGGCGTGGCGCAATTGAGCAAAATAGCGGTCTATGCGCATCGGTATTTCGCCAACATCTTCAATAAATAAAATTGAGTTTGCAAAGTCAGGTAAAAAGCCGGTACCTAAAATACAATTTAGAAGAGCCAGACAACCACCCAACAGGCGACCTTCGGCATGTCCATGATGCAATACTTCATAGTGAGGGCGTTGTATCGGTTCCAATTTACCAAATGCAACGGGTTCACTCAACATTTGCCAGAAGATGCGCTCAGTATGTTCATCGATTTCTGCAGCGCCAAACTCAACTGCGAGCATCGGACCCGAATAAGTAATGAGTCCGGTTTTCTTAAAAACTGCCAGTTGCAATGCTGTTAAGTCACTATACCCGACAAATATTTTTGGATTTTGCTGAATTAAGTCATAATCCAAACGATCCAGTATTCGAGGCGTGCCATATCCACCCCGCGCGCATATAATCGCATCAATCCCGGGATTGCGGAACATGTCGTGGAAATCGGCAAGTCGCTCCTCGTCTGTACCGGCAAGGTAGGGTGATTTTTTATGGACATGGCGTCCTAATTCAATCCGGTAGCCAAGGCTCTCAAAATATCGGATTCCTCGTTCCAGTTTCTCTTCATTTACCGGACTCGCTGGCGTAATAACACCGAATGTGGCGTTTGGTCTAAGGCGTTTCGGTTTTAAAATATGAATCATAGAATATAATCTTAGTACCTGAAGGTATTCCTGAACTCAGCAAGCACTGAGGGATTGTCCAGTCGATAATCACCAAATCCATTTTCATCGATAAAAAGAAAATAGCGATTGAGTGTGTGATACTTCCAAATTTGTAACGCCTTAACAGGACGCGATGAATAATACGATGTCATATATTGCGGTGACATATTTCGCACGACTTCTTCGGGTGCTCCCAAAAGAATATACACCGTTCCCATGTCGGTTTTCCAACCTTCCCGCAATCCACGAAAATTATCATTGGCGTATTGAATCCGTCGGTAGTATTCTGCCATCAACTCATTTTTTTTTGTTCCTGCGGTAGGATCATATTGTTTCCAGAATTGCCGAAAGTAGTCACGCTGTTTTTCGGGTGGCGCATCCCTTATCGTTTTCAAATCTTTCGGATTGGCGATTAAATCCATCTGGTCAATGGCTGTTTCCAGATCGACAGCGGTAAGCGGCAAACCTTCCCAATAAATTTTAAAATTTTCCCGCAGCGAAGTATCATGATCACCCTGGTCAACTTTTACCTGAAAATTGTATGTCCCAAGAGATAATTTGGCATCCGGGATGGCAATGGCAATAGGTGTTTCAAATCCATCACGCTTTATCTTTTTCTTATCCTTATACAAAACCTTATTGCGCATATTTCGAACGATAACTTCGACTTTAAAGTCTCCATCCTCCGGTGCATAAATAGTAAAAAAGCCATATAAATTACCTGTTTCCTTGCGTGGCACACCAACTAATGGAACAGGAACAAGCTTTCCGGTTGAATCGACTTCAACTTTTTCTGAAAACAATATCGAACTGATACTCAAATCTTTGTTCGAATAATCTTCCAGTTCTATTTTATGTTCGCTGACACCAATTTTGTGGGTATCGAGATCCTCCAACTGGACATAGAATTTATATTTCCCTGGTTGAATTTTAAATGATCGTTTCACCACATCGTAGACGTCGGTAGCATTCGTTTGTTCGTATTCGGAAACAGTTATATTTCGCTCGAAGATGACTCCATCGACCTGAAAATCCTCATCATCAAATATCGTGATGCTCATTTCATAAGATGCTTTAAATCCACCGTCATCCGATTTTAAAAACTGGAGTTCGTCAAAAGGAACCTTGGCATACATCGTCACTCTGTCAAGCCCGTTTTCAGCTCTGGTTGCGTTGAAATCGATATAGAAAGAAGGAAGAAAAGTATTGAATCTTTGATCAAATTCTACCTGAGCCCAAAGCGATGCATATCCAAAGAGAAACAGGAAGAGCGATATCATTAGAAATTTTATCTTATTTACCATGTTTTCCTCAGCTTTCTTGTGCGATTGGCAGGCGAATACCAATTTGAGACGCATTCTCTTCCTTGTCCTCTTTTGAAATTACTTCCCCGGTTGTTTCAAATGCACTCGTTTCTTTTATTCGAACCTGGTAAAATGACCCAATTTTACAGGCATCAGGCACCATGACAATATTATCAATCTCAGGGGCATCAGCTTTTGTTCGGCCTATATATTTATTACCAAAGGTATCAAATTCATCGATTAAAACACGGATTTCCTTATCTTGCAACGCTTTGTTTTTTTGCTCTGCCACATCAGCCTGTGCCTGATACAGCAAATCCTGGCGTTCACGCTTCACTTCTTCCGGCACATCATCTTCAAAACGGGCAGCCGGTGTGCCATCTTCGTGTGAATAGGTAAAAATACCCAGACGGTCAAAATAGCCATCGGCAACGTAATCGTATAATTGTTGAAAATCATTCTCTGTCTCACCCGGGAAACCGACAATGAGTGATGTTCGCAGTGTCAGGTCCGGGATACCGGCCCGCATCCTTTTTATCAATTCTTCCTGAAACCGAGCGGTTACTCTTCGCGCCATACGCTTCAGAATCTTGTCACTGCAGTGCTGCACAGGCATATCGATGTATGTGCACACTTTTTCAAGGTGGGCAACCGTGTCAATCATTTCATCCGTCAGATGATAGGGATAGGCGTACATCAAACGGATCCATTCGATGCCTTCTACATCATTGAGTGCGGTCAAAAGTTGTGGCAATCGTTTTTCGCCATAAATATCCAGGCCATATTGTGTAGAATCTTGTGCAATCAGTACAAGTTCTTTCACACCTTGTCCGGCAAGATGTTCCGTTTCCCGAACCAGCTTTTCAATTTTTCTCCCTTTGAAACCACCGCGAATACCC
>QQUM01000325.1 GCA_008501545.1 Calditrichota bacterium | reverse complement strand
CTGGGCCGACGCCCACAGCAACGTGGTTTCCCTGGTGGCCTGGGGCGGGGTGGGCAAGACGGCGCTGGTCAATAGCTGGCTCAACGGCATGGCGCGCGACAACTACCGCGGCGCCGAGCGCGTGTACGGCCATTCCTTTTACAGCCAGGGCGCGGGGGAAGACAAGCAGGTCTCGGCTGACCGCTTTTTTAACGATGCCCTCGAATGGTTTGGCTACGACGGCCCGGTCATTCCCTCAGCCTGGGACAAAGGCAAGAAATTGGCCGAGCTCATCTGCCGCCGCACGCTGCTCATTCTCGACGGCCTCAAACCGCTGCAATTCCCGCCCGGATTAGAAGAAACTCAGGGCCGCCTGAAAGACCAGGGCATGCAAGCCCTGCTGAAAAACCTGGCGCGCAACAACCCGGGCCTGTGCGTCATCTCCACCCGCTTGTGCATTGCAGATTTGGACGGCTTGGTGGACAACGGCGTGACCCGCGTTTTTCTGGAAAACCTGTCCGATAAAGCCGGGGCGCAGGTATTAAAAAATTTGGGTGTGATTGGCACAAATAAAGAATTGCAGCAAGCAAGCCGCGATTTTAAAGGCCACGCCCTGGCGCTCAACCTGTTGGGCAGCTATCTGGCGGTTGTACACGAGGGCGAAATACGCAAACGCGACTTGATTCGTACCTGACCGACGAGGAAGAAAAAGGCGGTCACGCTAAACGGGTGATGGCCTCCTACGAAAAATGGCTCAGCGGAACACCGGAATTGAACATTCTCAACCTGCTGGGCTTGTTCGACCGCCCCGCAACCGCCGGCGCTATTGCCGCCCTGCGCGCCGAACCCGCCATTGATGGCCTCACCGACAGCCTGCAAAATCTCAACGAAACCAAATTGAAATACGCCATAAAACACCTGCGCGATCTGCGCCTGCTTTCCGCTGACGAAAAAGACAGCGACGCACTCGACTGCCACCCCCTCATACGCGAACACTTTGGCGAACGCCTGCAACAGCACAACCCCGAAGCCTGGCGCCAGGCCCACAGTCGTTTGTATGATTACTACAAAAACCTGCCGGAAAAAGACCTGCCCGACACCCTGGAAGAAATGGAGCCGCTGTTTGCTGCGGTGACGCATGGGTGTATCGCAGGATACCCAACAAAAGTATGGGAAGAAGTATATTGGCCTAAAATAAGCAGAGGAAACGAAGCATTTACTGAGCATAAACTCGGTGCATTTGGTGCTCATTTATCTGCACTTTCCAACTTTTTTTCAAAGCCATGGCAAAAACCAATTGAAGGAATAACTGAAGCAAGAAATGCGCTTGTTTTAAGTTTTGCTGGTTTTAACTTGCGCGCGCTGGGGCGGTTGCGCGAGGCGGCGGAGCCCATGCAGGCGGCATTGGAATTAGCTGAGAAGCAGGAAGAATGGAAATCTGCTGCAGTGCGTGCCGGCAATCTCAGCGAGCTGTTCCTGACGCTGGGGGATGTTTCCCGGGCCGTGCGCTTCGCCCGCCAGAGCGTGGAGTTTGCGGATCGGGGGGGGGATGAAATGTTGCGAAAAGCAACACGATCACGATTGGCCGATGCATTGCATCAAGATGGAGATTTAAGTGAATCAGAAAAATATTTTCGAGAATCTGAAGAAATTCAAAAGAAATGGCAACCGGAATATCCGATTTTGTACACAGTATCCGGCTTCCAATTCTGCGATTTGCTACTGAGTCATGGGCAGGCGCAGGAGGCGCTGGAGCGGGCTGGGCAAACGATTAAATGGGTGAAAAATCTGTTAAGCATTGCTTTGGATTATCTTACACTTGGCCGGGCGCATTTGCAATTGGCGTTAGAAAACATCCCCCTAAAACGTAAGTTCGGCGAAGCAAATCCCCCTTCGAAGGGGGACTTTGAGGAAGCCGCGCGCTATCTCGACCAGGCGGTGGCGGGTTTGCGGAAAGCTGGGCAGCAAGACGATTTGCCACGTGGTCTTTTCGCGCGGGCGGCGTTACGGCGGGCGCTGGGGCAGTTTGAACCGGCGTGGGAGGATTTGCACGAAGCGCTGGAAATCGCCGAGCGCGGGGACATGCGGCTGTGGCTTACGGATTACCATCTCGAGGCGGCGCGGTTGTGTTTGGCGGAGATGGAGGCTGGAAGCTTGAGGTTGGAGGCTGGAGACTTGAAGTTGGAGGCTGGGGAGCATACCAGAGCTGCTGCGAAACTGGTGGAAGAAACCGGTTACCATCGGCGAGATTTGGAAGTCGATGAGCTGGAAGAAGCGCTGGGTTTGGTGAAAACGGGGTGAATTTACCAAGCGCCAGGCACTTTGGAAGTGCCTGGCGCTGTTTGATCCTACCCTTGCGAAGGCTCGCAGCCTTCGCAAGGGTGAAGCCCGCACATGGGCTTTTGGCAAGCCCCTCAAAAATTCCTTTGCAGAACAAATCCCTCTAAATCTAATTTGTGAGGAGAAAAACCTGTTTAAAAGCTTCCTCACCATCCCGTAAGATTTTGTTATAAGCGAGTACATTGCCATCATGCGACCAGGAAAGATTGTAAGGCTTTATTTGGAATTTCGGTGTTATGGCATACGACGTATCGTCGTCAACGGAATAGAGCCAGATTGTGTTGTCACAAACATAGCTGATCATATTATGCCCCGGCCGCCAGCGGATGCCGCCATCCATTTCCAGCGTTTTCTTTTGGTGTGTCACTTGTTTCAATTCGCCGCCCATCGTCGGGATGAGAAACAGCTGATCACGCCCTTCAGCATCTGTCGCCAAAAAACTAAGCAAAGCGCCATCCGGTGAACTTGTGACTCGCTTGACCCCAGGCTTTGGCCATTCCGCCGTCCGTGTTATGCGACGCCATTTCACACCTTTCGGGATATACAGATTGGTGTCTTTATATGCCAGTTCGTCACCCGGTTCATCAATGCGTTCAGGCACATCAACCACATAAACTTCCTTCACCGTATTGCCTTGGGCATCACGCACGTGACCGAGAAAAGTACGGGCTTGTTGCATCGTGCCATCTTTGGATTTGTAGCCATGTGTTCCCAACCAGCGATCCCCATCGGCACGGCTGATTTCATCGGAACCAGGCTCCGGATCTGAGACAACCTGCACGATTAAGGCACTGAACCAGGCACCATCAAAATTTTCTCCGGAACCGGCATGCTTTACAGAAACCGAAGCGGAATTGTGGGATACACCGAGCGTACGCAGGTTCACCCGCTTACCCGTTTCCGCTTCTTTTTGTGCCAAAAGTGCATCGTTGTAAGTAAAACCGATCCATTGCCCGTCGGCGCTCCATTCGTGGCGATGGGTGCCACCGCGCAGTGCGCCCGGTGTCGTCGGAGGTTGCACATCGCGTGCATCGAGCACGATTGGCTTATCCGGTTGCGATTCATCGACAATCATGCCGAAACGGCGCCACCAATGGTAGGGATTCTCTTCTGAACAACTGAATAAACCATGAATAAAAACAACTTTATTTTCTGTGGGATGATAACTCGCTGCGCCACAGCCCGGGCCGAACGCTGTCTGATTGTGCGGCTGATAGATTGTAACCATTTCCCCGGTTTCCACATTGACTTTTTCAATTGCCGGATTGGCACCGATCCCGGCATCGTCTCGAATATCATAAACCAGCCATTTATTATCGGGAGAAAAATTGTCGTTGTCGTCGAGATCATGATTTTTTGCATCAAATGTGATTTGCTTTTCAGTCCACATTTTTGTCTCCCCTTGTTTTTGGCAGGCGAAAATTCCCAGTAATCCGGTGAGCAGGATAAAGAATATATTCTTCATATTCACTCTCATTCCATCTCATACACGCACTCCTAATCGTACTCGTATTCCTAATCGTTCACTTCCCCCCAAAAAACCGATTACGAGTACGAGTAGGAGTTCGAGTACGTGTGTATGCAAATAATCAAGTTAATCCCGGTTGAACAGATGTGTCGCTCTGTTCAACCGGGACAGGGATTTAATATCTATTGAAACATTTGGCTACTCAACCCCGACGACGCAAGCGCTTTGTGGTATCCTCACCACCGTTCACCAAATACAGAAGCGGCTGTGGCCGGTCGATGCCTTCGCGAAACGACGGCATCTCCTGCCATGGGGTTACGGACAGCACATTTGCCAGATCCATCCAGTACTGGAATCGTGCTGCGCTGAGATTCCAGGTCATGTGGAAATGATTCGCCGGCGCGAACTGCTTGTATTCCGTCATCGTCGCGTGCTTTGGTGTCACAAAAGTGTGCGGCCAGATTGGTGTTGAGGTATCGGCAACCGCCTGCGCCAGTTTCTGCGGTAATTCCTGCGTCTCCGCTTCGTCCCAAATCATCGAATACATGCCGGACAATGAGCTGTATGCTAATCGTGCCGCGATGCCTTCGATACCACCGGGTGAAAAGAAGGTAACCGAGTTGCCACCACCGGGGAAATAGCCCGAATCAGCCTGTGGCAAACGAATCGATTTCATGATTTCTTCGATACTCGCACCGGGTTTGGCTGCCCAATCGAAGGATGCAGAACCGGAATTATCGCCATCGACAAAACCACGTTTTTCCCACAGCGTGCTGCCAAAGAGTTTGATGCCCAATTTCTCCGCCAGATCCGCGATTTCCCAGTCTTCCCACACTTTGCGAAAATCCATAAACAGCGGTGGATTGCCAGCAGAAAGGTGGGTCATAAAAAGCATGGTGAGCAAGCCTGGCACGTCGGCTTCTGTTGCGAAGGGGAGCGGCGCTTTGCGGCCATTGATCAAAAGTCGAATTGAACAGCGATTCCATGGTGTCGGCAACCGGTAAAGGCAAGCCGCGCTGGTCGGAACCCCATTCGAGCTGGCTCATGAAACCGCCACCAACAGCGTCCAAATCGTTCATCAAATCACGCATGATGAGATACATGGCCAGGCTGTCGTTGAACTTTTTCTCCTGTTCTTCATTGTGCAATTCAATTTCGCCACCAACGGTTTCATCAAGCCAGTTTCGCAGCTGTTTTAACTCTGCTTCATCGTAGGATTTCTTCTGTAACATGTCGGCGAGCAGTTTCATGTCCAGCCGTGTAATTTCAATACCGAACTGATTGCGAATCGGCAGCACGTTGGCCAGCGCTGTTTCCATTCCCATAGAATCGTGACCGAAGACGACAACACGGCGGCCCTTCAAGCCCTGGTAGGTAATTGCAGCGTAAGCCCAATCGATGAGATCGTGTGCTGTTTTTTCACTCATCACCGGATTGAGCCCGGTATCCGGCCAATTGCCGACATTGATGTGGACCAGTCCGCCGTATTGGGAAATGGCGCCCGACACGGCGTGGGTAAAAACCACACCGGGCCGCGGACCTGAATTGCCGCAGGTCATATTAAACGGGGTGTCCGAGGGGAAATGGCTGAGCAAACTGAGGATTGTGAGCTGGGGAAACGCCCATGTATCCGGCACACAAACGATGGATGAAACACCTTTTTCTTTAAATTGACGCGCGACAACATCGGCTTCCCGTTCGCCATCAACCAGTACGTCGCTGTAGACAACAGGGATGGGCTGCTGATCAACAGATTTAACATTTTTGGCAAGAATATCAGCCGCCATTTTGACGATGTTTTGTGCTCTCTGACGTGAATTTTTATCGATTCGGGGATCACAGGTTGCGAAAACACCGATAACAGGCAAAACCGACTTGTCCGGTGCGTTGGGTAATTTTTGGGCTTCCATTTATTTATCTCCTGATTTTAGATGAATATATTTTGTGTGATATGTTGGAGCACGGATTAATAAAACGTAGCCCGGGCCCTTGTGGCCTGAATGTACACCACAAGGGTATAGCCGGTAGGTTAAAACAGGTTATGATATTGTAAAATATTGATTTAGTCATTCAGACCATCCAACATTGCGTTTGGAAAACCTTATTTTCGTAGTAAAACCTTAGTAGCTCACAAAAACACCCAACACCCTGGCCTTATTACCTTATTGGATAATGCTCAATAAGGTAACAAGGTTACAATTTGCGGATTATCAGTTCTACGAAGGTACAAAAACAAAAATAAGGTTATAAATGCAGCAACAAACGCTGCTCAAATTAAGTTATAATATATTGTTAATTATTATTTTAGCATTATTTTTCCTGGCGACTGTGCCTGCAAAGGCGGCGGGCTACGGTTGTAATTTTATTAAAAAAAGGAATTAACTCAAAAACCACGCTAATTCCCTGAGCTTGGCGTCCCCCTCGGCGCTGGCGATTCGTATGGCGGATACGGCAACATATCCGGTACAACAACAACTCCAGTACTGAATTTTAAAGGAATATCTTTCAAGCCGGGAAAGGTAAGTTCTGCCAGGAAAGCTGTCCAGCCGTTTTCCGGTGCATCAACTTGAATTGTGTATTGTCCATCTTCCCGCAGCGCCACTTCCGATGATGTCCAATTTCGGCCGATTGTCCGCACGCGAAAGTCGCGAGCATCAGGATTTGTTGCCTGCCACAGCGTGATCGAAATCGGTGGCTGGTTGGCATTCGTTTTCAGATGGAGAACACCATCCTTTACAGTCCAGTCAAAATCCGGACGTGTTTTGTCGTTTATGATAGCGTGGTGGAATGCGGCCACAGTCTCAATTGCGTCTGTACGGCGCAGCGAGTGGTTGGCGTTGGGTACATAGCGGATGTGTTTCTCACCTTGAAGATCTTGCCAATAAAATTGCCAGGAGTCAGGCAGAAAAAACTGATCACCGGATGCATTAATCAGCAACTTCGGTATGGTTATGCGATCGCGGAAATTATAGGGTTCTACAACCTCCGTCAATTTCTGGTATTCGGTTGAATGCTGCCATTCCATAATGCCTTCACTGACGTAATCGCCCACTGCAGGCGCCCAGAATCCATAGACTTGCCAGTGGTGCTCAAACGACGGAATCAAGTTCAACATATCGATAACGATCGGCATGATGGCAACAACTCGATTGTCTGCGATGGCTGTCGTCCAGGTTGTCCAGCCGCGTTTTGATCCGCCCGCGACGACGAATTTATCGATCTGCCGTCCGGTTAGCTTTGGGCTGAGTTCAGCAACAACATCCATTGTGCGAACGGCGGCATTGGTCATCGGCAGGCGCGGTAACCAGCGGCTGGCTTCTTCTGTCGCGCCGGCTTCAAGGTACTGGCGCCATGCATAAGCAATGATTTCGTCTTCGCTGCGTGGACCGTAGCTATCACCGACAAATTCGATTGGTTGGTTTGGCACGTTGTGCAGGGCTGTCACGACCGAGCCTGTAGCGAGTGCGATTTTAACAAAACTTTCTTCGGCCTTGTTCGGCATTTGGTTTTTCCGGCTGCCGCCCATGATAAACAACAGGCTTGTATCACTCGCAAGCGAATCCGGTACGACGATTGTAACCCAGTGCCACCACACAGGATCTTTCACTTCGGCCGTGGTCAACCATTGTCCTGAGACCATGTGGACAACGTGAATTTTGTAGCCATCACCTTCGATTGTATTACGCAGCTCGTACTTGAAGCTGGCATCCGGTTTGGCTACATAGTGGTCCAGTGGGCTGGATCCGCCGGTATTTGCTGCACCGGATTCCGCTGACCCACATCCAACGAGTAAAAAGAAAATGAGTCCGATGAAGCCAATGATTTTTAGTAGATGTAATCTTTTTGATACGACAATATGCACCTGATTCACGTGTTTCAATGCGCTCTCCTCCGGTTATTGGTTTTATTGTTCTACAGGAATAGTCTTTTTGAAAAATTCAGTCATCACATATTGCATATAGCGATTCGGATTTTGAGCGATGTCCATCGCGTGGGGCCAACCCGAAAGAGGATAATACGCCACAGTCACACCGAGCATCTGCAATTGGGCAAACAAACTTTCGGATTGCTGAATGGGCACAAGTTTATCGATACTGCCGTGCAAAATGAGTGTTGGTGGAATATTTTTGGATAAATACGTTTGCGGCGAGGCTGCAGTATAAACGTCCGGTATGTCCTCATATGTTCCGCCTAAAAACTTCTGCACATTTTTGTTGGAAACCGCATAGTCTACGGTCAAATCAACCGGGCCGTAGATATCGACGAGGGCTTTCACGGCGGTGGTTGTCGTGTCATCGCCACAATCTGTAGAAAAATATTCTTTTCCGGCGGTGAATGCCGTCAGCATCACCAGGTGTGCGCCTGCAGAGCCGCCGACAAGGGCAATATTATCCGGATCGATTTTGTATTCCGCTGCGTGATTTTTAATCCATTTTACAGCGCACTTCACATCCTCAACCGCAGCCGGGAATTGGGCCTGTTTGCGCAAACGGTAAGTCACTGTGGCCGTCACCCATCCCCTTTTTGCGAAGTCGATGAGATAAACGAGATAATCCGAGCGGTGGCCCCAGTTCCACGAACCACCATGGACAAAAATAATCGCTGGCCGCGGTGCGGTGATGCCGGCCGGCTGGTAGATATCCAGCGCCAGTTGCAGGCTGTCGACTTCCTTGTAAACGATGTTCTTAAATTCTTTAATTTCCGGTGGAACGTCCGGTTCCAGATTGACCAACGGCTCAAAACCGAGGTAGTGTGCGGCAAAGAGAAATTTTTCCGAGGGATACCCGAAAGGCGGTTTGGTGATGTCGCTGTTGCGCCACTTGTGCAGAGCGAACAAAACCACCCAAAGGACTGCCAGCACGACGGTGATTTTAAGAATGTAACGGAAAATTTTGGATATCACTGATTTCATAGTGTGCTTCATAAATTAAAGCTCTGTTTGAAAAACGAATGAACTAACAATATTTAAGCGAATCAATACACTAAGAGAAATTTAACGCAGAGACGCAAAGGCTATAGTCCCGCAGAGAGTTTTTAATCGAACTCTGCGATTCTCTGCGCCTTCGCGTCGCTGCGTTTAAAAAAAACCACGTCACTACTTTGATTACTTCCCCTATTCTTTTTGAGGAAAAATTCAAAACCGCTGAAATACAATTATTTAAACTTTACCACTTTCCCACGTTCAACCCTTTAACCTTTTCTCCTCAAATAGTGTTCTTCCATTATTGCAACACACCTTGTGATAGAGACAAAAATGGCCTTC
>QQUM01000800.1 GCA_008501545.1 Calditrichota bacterium | reverse complement strand
ATACCCAGAGCGGGCTGCCGTCAGCCCGTTTCATTTTTACTTCCACTTTGGTGACGATATCTGAGTTATTGGTAAGGTCTATCAGCCGTTGGCGCTCGGGTTCATCCCAGTACAACGCCTTCGTATTTTTTACATTTAGTAATTCATCTTTACTCTTGTAACCAAACATTTTCACCATAGCAGGATTTACAGTGATAAAATGGCCATCTCTTGTGCTTTGATAGACACCCTCGGCAATGTTGTTAAAAATCGACCAATATTTTTGCGCTGCCCGTTGTGTTTCTTCCAGTGCCTGCAATCTTTGCAGAACGGTTGCCAGGTTTTGGGCGAAAACTTGCGCGAGATTGAGTTCTTGCTCACTGAAAATGTGCGACGCATTGTAATACACCATGAATTTCCCAAGCAGCTGAGTCGTTGCTCTTAATGGCATATATAAAACAGCATTTATTCCTTCGTTTTGCATATTGCTGATCGTTTCGTCGCCTAAATCTGAATCGAGAACATCATTGTAGTAGAAAGGCCGGGCATCTATGTCGTCAATTTTCCATGGGCATTGACCATCTATAAATTCACGATAACCGGGTGACAGATTGTGCCAGGCTTTGAGCTGGGCTTTCTCATCAGCTTCAAAGAGTTGCATCGATGCACGGTCACAGTGGATGAGTTCGATAATACCATCTACTGCCGCATCGCAAATTGCATTTATTGTTTGTGCCCGGTTGATTATCTCAATTTGCTGTTGAAGCACCTCTGTCTGCTGTAAATTGGCCTTTATTTGTTCTTCGCGTTTTCTACTGCTGCTTATATCGATCATGAAACCAAACAATTCACTGGGCTGACCTTCTGCATCACACTGCACAGCGACAACATCCCGAATCCATACAATTTCACCGTCTGGTGTGATGCATCTGTATTCGAGGGAGTAGTTTTCACCTTTGTTTGTCCTTGCGAGACAATTATTCCGTGTAATCTCACGGTCCTCCGGATGAATATGGTTCATCCAGGAATCGATATTTATCCAGGAATCAGCGCCGGAACCCAGAATCTGTTCGACTTGCTTGCCGATGAAAGTAAACCGGTCTTCCTTATAATTCAGCCGCCACGGAATGATATCAACACTATCAAACAGTAGTTGGAGGTTGTCTTTGCTCTCCTTTAATGATTTATTGGTTTCTTTCAGTTTTTCTTCGGTTGCCTTAATTTCTGTGATGTCCCGGCCAAGAACGACGAGTCCTTTTCTTTTCCCGTCCGATTTAAAAAGAGGTACTTTTATAATGTCATAGATCTTCACGGACCCATCAACAGTTTGGATTGTTTCGTAGCCTCGCGAGATTTCACCCTTTTCCCAGGCCACCTCATCACTCGCTTCACAATTCTGAAAAGATTCCCGGTAAATGGGCGCCGTAAAATCTGCTAATTCAGCATCGGTTTTACCGCGATAATCAACGCCTTCCAGAGCAAAGAGTTTTAGGTCGGCATCGTTTGCTTCCAACCATCGTCCCTGGCCGTCTTTGAAACAAATGATATCCGGCGTAGAATTGAGCAACGCACGCAGCCTCTGTTCGTTTTCCTTAATGATTCTTTCTGTCCTTTTGCGTTCTGAGATATTCAGGTGCGTTCCTGCAGCGCGTAGTGGTTTTCCCTCGTCGTCCCACTCGATCACACGTCCCCGGTCTAAAATCCATTTCCATTCACCAGTTTTTGTTCGCAATCGATGTTCAGATTCATAGAAGGATGTTTTTTTCTCGAGATGGGAATGGAGAATGCGCATAACATTTTGTTTGTCCGCAGGATGAAGCAACTTCTGCCACGAATCAAAATGTGGCGAAATTTCATCCAGGGTATAGCCCAACATCGCAGCCCATCGTTCACTATAGATCATCTCGCCTGTTTGTACGTTCCAGTCCCACAGTCCCTGTTCCGAGCCGTCCAAAGCCAGTTCAAGCCGCTCTTCACTAAGCCGCAATTCCAGTTTGGCATTTTTTTGTTCTGAAATGTTCCAGTAATACCAGGCATGTTCAATTTTGCCCGTCTCTGGTTCCATGCGAACATAGTTCCGTTTGAAGGACCGCCCGTCAGCAAGCTTAAGTTCTTCAGAGTAAACCGGGTCGCTGGAAATTGCGATTTCTTTCATGCGCTCGACAAAATCCCTGCTCTCTTCGAAGTGTACCCTGATCTTCTCAATAAACTGTTTGTGAGCAGTGCCAATAAAATTCTGCGCAGGTTCTTCGATGCCAAAAAGTGTGCAAATCTCCTGATTCAAGTTTAAAATTTTGCCCTTGTCATCTTCTATTATTATGCCGTAGGGAAATGAGGAAATCAGGTTTGAGAAGCGGTTCGCTGTTTTCTGCAATTCGTCAATCCGCGCCACAAGGTGTTCGGTATCAGTCCCACTTGTTTCGACCGGGTTTTTAGACCCGGTATCCGGTAAAACGGCAGAATTGGTTGTCGGATTGGCTTTGGAACTGCCGTTTGTGTTTAGAATTGATTTTCGAAGTTGCTGCAGTTCCGCAATTAATTGCGCTTTGGACTTCTCTTGATCTCTCATTTTCTGCATGGGTCTGTTTTCCGTTGAATGAATGCTGCCAGCCTGGACATTTGTTTGCTATTTTGCATGTTTGATAAAACAAAATAAAAGAAAGTTCAGTGAATGGATGTTAGTCGCTAATGTATACCGAACATGTAATAAATTTATGAAAATGCGACACGGAAGTTAAAAATTATATTTTACTTTTAAAAACGATGCTGTGAAAGTTTGGAAAAATAATTGTAACAATCCCGTTCTTTAAATCAAGTTGAATCCAATTTCTTAAACCATTTTAACACTATGTCGATAGCAGCGCGGAACTGGTTTGGATCCTGATTAAAGCGTTGAAACGTGTTTTGAATCGGTGAATGCATCGGCGCTGATTGTGAAGAAGGTGGTGGATTGTCTGGTTGCGATTGTCTATGCGCTGCAAATTTTTTTATCGCGTGATCCTCTTCCCCTGTGATATGCGTTTAACTTATTCGTCGTAAAAAGATATATCCAACCAAATCATTCGATGGTCGGATGCCTGCATTGCAACCTTGTGCATGGCAGCACTTTTTTTCTGTGCCGGCCAATAGACGCCACCTGATTTAATTTGAATACTTCGGGACGGGAGAATATAATCGATCCGGCGTTTCATGCCTTTTCGGAACTCGGTTGTTGCCTGCTCAAAATAATCGGGTGCGCCGGATTTGATGCCCTGGCGTGCGCCATCGGAAGTCATGAATGATCCTGATTCCTGTACGCGATGGTGGCGAAATAATTGTGCTATGGCGGAGACTCCATCATAAACCACCTCGTTGTTTGGTGCGGCATTCAGATCGCCGATAATTGCAAAATTCGCCCGGGGTAGAAGCCCACCGACTATCCCATTGTCATCATGAAGCGCTTGTGAATTGTCGAGATAGTGTTTCCAGAATTTAATTTCATCAAAATTGCGCCGGCCATTGCGGTCTTCCGGTCCATCGAAAACGGGTGGCGTCGGGTGGGAGAGCAGTAAATGCAACGTATCATTGTCCACAAGCACCGGCACATCCCAGTGGGATTTGCTCGACAAGCGAAGCCTCTCTTTTTCATCACCTGAATAAAAATCAGGTGGCATGTGGTGGCCGGGTAAATCCTGCCATAAAAATTTCTGAAAAGTGCGTACCTGCGCTGTTAAAATTGGATATTTGGACAGCACTGCCATCGAATACTGGCCGGGATAGGTTCCCCAGCCGTAGCAGTCATCACCATGCTCACGTGTTCCCAGATTTTCTGTAGTCGCTGTTAATCCATCATTATTGAGATCAAATCCCGACAAAAGTCCGGTATTACAGGCCGCTGCGAAAATGTATTTGTATTCATCGTTTTTTAGATATGCCGCCTGAAAGCGTTCACCATTTATGGTAAAGATAGCTGAATCTGCAGCAGTATAGTCATGGTCGATTTCATTGATAACGAGAATGTCCGGATTGATTTTGTTGATAATGGTTGCAGCAGCACGTAGCTGTTCGTTCTCGCCATTTCCTGCTTTGTCTACTTCTTTTAGCTTCGTTGTTGAGAGTTCTTTAATGTTGAATAATCCCAGGCGGGTGCCTTGCGCATGAGCGCAGTGCGATAGAAAATACAGCATGAAAACATGCAGGATAAGTCGTGTCTTCTTCATTGGTTCTCTTGTTTTCCGTTCTAATATTTAAAGTTATCAGGCGTGCAGGTTGGATAGCTTGTCGGAAGGCGTGTAAACCGGGTGGTTCAGTGAGCAAAACTTCCGGTTTACACTGCGCCAATATTTTTGAAAGTTTATTCGGGAAAGATGGCTAAAATTATTTTTTGTCCTTTTTTTGCCATGCATCACGCATCGTGACGATGCGGTTGAATACTGGTTTTTCGCTTGTAAATTCCTTGCTGTCGCTGCAAAAATAACCTTTGCGCAAGAATTGGAAGCGTTCACCTGGTGTGCATTCGCGGAGACCAGGCTCGGCTTTGCAATTTTGCAACGTCACCAAACTGTCCGGATTTAGAAATTCTGTGAAGTCCCTTTCGTCGCGGGATTCATCGGGATTTTCTTTGGTGAACAGGTGGTCATAGAGCCGGACTTCTGCATCAATGGCATGCGGAACGGAAACCCAGTGCAGTGTTCCTTTCACTTTGCGGCCATCGTCGGACCATCCGCCTTTGGTTGCGGGATCATATTCACAATGAATCTCTGTGAGCTCCCCGGCGTCATTTTTAACGAAATTTGTGCAGGTGACATAATATGCGTGTTTTAAACGCACTTCCCGTCCGGGAACCATACGAAAGAATTTTTTCGGCGCTTCTTCGAGAAAATCTTCCCGCTCGATGTAAATTTCCCGTGAGAAGGGGATCGTGCGGTGGCCAGCATTTTCGTCTTCCGGATTGTTTTCCGCTGTCAATTCCTCAACCGTGTTTTCGGGATAATTGGTGATTACAACTTTCACAGGATCCAGCACAACCATGACGCGTTTTGCGTTTTTATTCAAGTCTTCCCGGATACAACTATCAAGCATCGCGCGGTCAACGATACTGTCTGCTTTGGCGACGCCTATACGGTCGGCAAAATCGCGGATGGATGCAGGCGGAATGCCGCGTCGTCGCATGCCGGCCAGTGTGGGCATGCGTGGATCGTCCCAGCCGGAAACGTAATTTTCATTGACGAGACGCAGTAACTTACGCTTGCTCATCAGTGTGTAGGTCAAATTCAAACGGGCGAACTCGATCTGCTGCGGGTGGTGCACACCGTCGAGATTTTCTAAAAACCAGTCATAAAGCGGCCGGTGGTCTTCAAATTCCAGAGTACAAATACTGTGCGTGATGCCTTCAAGGGAGTCTTCAAGACCATGCGCCCAATCATACATCGGATAAATCGACCAGGCGTCGCCGGTTCGGTGGTGGGACGCATGTAAAATGCGGTACATCACCGGATCGCGCATGTTCATATTGCTCGATGCCATATCGATTTTCGCACGCAGCACTTTTGATCCATCGGGGAATTCACCAGCCCGCATCCGGGCAAACAGATCGAGGCTTTCTTCCACACTGCGATTTCTGTACGGACTTTCTTTGCCCGCCGTTGTCAGTGTCCCACGGTATTCACGGATTTGTTCAGCGTTCAGATCATCGACATAGGCTTTATCTTTACGAATGAGTTCAACGGCATATTCGTACATTTGCTCGAAGTAGTCCGAGGCAAAGTACAAGCGGTCTTCCCAGTCGAAGCCGAGCCATTTTACATCTTCAATGATGGATTTAACGTATTCATCTTCCTCTTTTACGGGATTCGTATCGTCAAAACGGAGATTGCAAAGTCCATTGTAATCTCTTGCCACTCCGAAGTTCAGGCAAATTGATTTGGCATGGCCGATATGCAGGTAGCCATTCGGTTCCGGAGGAAAACGGGTATGCACCCGCGATTCGTTTTTTCCGTTTTTGAGGTCGTCGTCAATTATATATTTTATAAAGTTGGAAGGTTTTCCAACGTTATTCTCTTTTTCTGTGTTCAGATTGTTTTTTCCTGATGACATGATATTCGTTCCGTGTTGTGTTGCTTTCAGTTTAAGAATTCAGAGATTTGAAGATAAAAGGTAGCTAATTTAGGAACATTTGCGTGAAACTCAATTGGATTTTATCAATAATTTAAAGGCTTTTTTATAAACAGGACGATAGGGCAGGGGATAGCAGCATCCGTCCTTTTCACCTGAAACATACGATTCGTGCAGGTCGAATGTCTTCCCATGTAGATTTCCCTTGAACAGGAAAATAGAATTACCGATGTTGCAATGTTCAAAAAATTGCCCTTCAATGACTCATGCAGAAAAAACGCGAATACAGTGCCCGCTTTCGTTTTTACGAAGAACTCAACGATTTCCTGCCTTCGAAAAAACGCAAACAAACATTCGACTTTTGGTTTAATGGCCATCCCGGAATAAAAGATCCGATTGAATGTCTCGGTGTGCCGCATACAGAGGTCGATTTAATCGTTGTGAATGGGGAATCGGTTGATTTTCATTACCAATTGCAAAATGGTGATTTCGTTTCAGTCTATCCGGTTTTTGAAAGTCTCGATATCACACCTATTGTGGCCTTGCGTGAAAAGCCGCTGCGCAGAACAGCTTTTGTTCTGGACGTACATTTGGGTAAATTAGCCAGAATGTTACGATTGCTTGGATTTGATGTCAAATATAAAAATGACTACGATGATCCGGAAATCGTACAAATCTCCCTTGATGAAAACCGGATCATTCTCACTCGCGACCGGCGCTTGCTTTTTGCCAAAGTCATCACCCATGGCTATTGGGTCCGATCGACAATTCCCGAACAGCAAGTGAAGGAAATCCTGCATCGGTTTGACTTGCACGAATGCACAAAACCTTTTCATCGCTGCATCGTTTGTAACGGCACTATCAATCCGGTTGATAAACAGTCCATCCTTGATCGCTTGCAGCCAAAGACAATCCGTTATTTTCATGAATTCCACAGGTGTAAAAAATGCGACCGAATTTACTGGCAGGGTTCCCATTTTGTAAAAATTCAAAAAAAATTGGACCAAATACTTGAAACCGGTCACTAAGTGTTTCTGCCTCTGCAAAAAAAAAATCATCTGCAATCACGATTCGATGCAAAAACGAAATTTATGATTCGTTTGTGATATTATATCATTCTGTTTTTCGTGAAGTCGAATCTTCTAAAATCCCTAAGATGTACGAATGCGCAAAAAATTTCTTACATTTTATGTTGCGAATAAAAAAAATTAATTATAGTTTTTGTGAAAATTTATATTATCCAGGCGTTCTATAAAAATTTGTTGATGTGGAGAGTACATACAGATGATGAAAAAACTGTTCATTGTTTTTGGTGGCATTGTGTTGCTACTGGTTCTTGTGATAGTTGGTGGGATGGCTTACTTGCAGACAGCCTTCCCAAAGGTGAGCCCTGCTCCCAGTTTTACAATAGATCAAACACCTGAGCGAGTTGCGCGTGGTGAATATCTCGTTAAGCATGTGATGGCATGTTTGGATTGTCATTCGGAAAAAAATCGCGCTTTCTACTCGCAGCCGATCGTACCGGGTACAGAAGGAAAGGGTGGAAAAATGTTTCCGGGTGTCCCGGGGAAACTTTACATGCCCAATATTACACCGGCTGCTTTATCGAGCTGGACAGATGGGCAAATTTTACATTCGATAACAGCTGGTGTTGGAAAGGACGGAGAACCACTGGCACCAATGATGCCATTTACCGAATACCGCTATCTCAGCAAACAGGATGCAGCGGCTATTGTCGCATATCTGCGTTCGATGCCGGCCATTTCCAATGAACAACCAATTCCTGAATCCAGTTTGAATTTTCCATTGAACCTGATTTTTCGCACCATCCCCAAAGATCCTGAGCCGTCTGCACAGCCAGATCCTGCTGAAAAAGTTGCCGTCGGAAAATATCTCACACAAATTGCCGGGTGCAAGTTCTGCCATACGCAGATGGTGCAGGGAAAAATGGCCGAAGGGATGGAATTCGCCGGCGGTCATGAATTTCCTGTTCCTGACTATGGCACCACACGTTCTGCGAATATTACTCCGGATGATGAAACTGGAATCGGGGATTGGGATGAGGATGATTTTATCGGAATGTTTAAAACGTTTGCAGATTCTATGGGTCGCCAAATTCCAGTTAAAATTGGTGAGAAGCAAACTGAGATGCCATGGACATTGTATGCAGGCATGACCGAAGAAGATCTGAGTGCAATTTATGCATACCTGCAGACGGTGAAACCAGTGAAAAATGAGGTTGAAATATTCACACCGACAGATGAAGAAGTCAGGTAAAAATCGATTTTGAAACAGGACTTTTTTTACTCGCCCGGAAAACGCATTTCGGGCGGGCGTGTTTTCAAGATGAGTGTAATCCTTTTCTGTTTTCCCACCAGTTTTCATCGGTAGTGTCTCAATTCGGTCTAATTATCGATTTTAGTGTCACTTGTTTTTGAATAACCTCCATGGAATTGATTGCATTCGATCGCGCAAGGCATTATTTTCTTGTTCTCTGAACAGAGCAAATTATTCGCACCTAAAACCTAATCGTCCTTTTTGAATAATGAATAAAACATATGTAAATCGATTAATTTCGTCAGTAGTTTTTTGCCTTTCTTTTTTTCAATGTACCCGAACTCACGAATCCGAGACTGTATTTGCGGATGCTTTTAAAAAGTATGCCGTTGAAGGGACATTTGTCTTCCATAAACTGCATGCCAATCAAACTTATTTTTACAATAATGCACGCGCGAATACGCCATATTTGCCTGCATCCACCTTTAAAATTCTCAATTCGCTCATCGCGCTGGAGACGGGTGCCATCGCCGATACGAATGTTGTTCTAAAGTGGGACGGGATCGAGCACAGTATCAAAGCCTGGAACCGGGATCACAATATGAAATCGGCGATAAAAGTATCGGCTGTCTGGTTTTATCAGGAACTTGCCTGTCGAATTGGCCCTGATAAAATGCAATATCTGGTAGAAAAATGCGATTATGGCAATAAA
>QQUM01000425.1 GCA_008501545.1 Calditrichota bacterium | reverse complement strand
CTCAAACACGCGCTGCTGAATACCGGTTTTGCCAATTCCAAGGTTTAGGACAATTTTTGCTTCATTATATATTCGTGCAGCATCCTGAGCGAATGCCTGGCTGACATGGAGATTGAACTTTTTTGCAAGGCGATCGAAAAGCGCTTTGCGGTTTGGATAAATATTCCCGACGAAGCTGACATCATATTTCTTCGGTAAAAACTGCTTGTTATAAATCTCCGGAGTCGCCCCTAAAGGCAACCAATCAATTTTTTCAACGCCATATTTTTTATACTCCATTATCGCATTGTTGTCGAATGTGGAAACATGGTCGAAAAAACGGGCGTTGTATTGCAAATCCTTGCGAACATGTCCAGCGGCAAAGACATCATCCTGGTACCAGAGCACTGTTTTGTACGGTACGCGCTGAATTAATTCACCCGGAATGCCACTTCCTCGAAAAACCAGCATGAGATGCGCTGGTCGAAAAAACCGGTTGGCGAAATCATTGGCATGGGCGACGTAGTCTGTTTGCATCACTTCACAACCCATGCGCTCAAAAACGCGCTGCATTTCGATTTCCATTCCCCACGGAAAATTTGTTACACCCTTGCCCACCAAGTGTATCCGAAGCGGTTCTTCGCTAACATCGTTTTTCACAAATAACTTGTTTTGCCTATTCACAATCTTTAGTTCATGGGAATCTTTCCGCCCAAGCAGGCAGCCTTGCGGGGCTGATGTGTTTTTTATACGATCGAACACCCGGTCGACGGTAAGCGAGGCCATGCATTGCCAGTCCGTGCACTTTGCCCAACGCTCGGTGTATTGGCAGGGGCTGCAGGGCATCTCCTTGCTCAGCACTGCAACCTGCTTGCCAAACGGTCGGTTTTTTGAGATGAGAGATGGCCCGAAAAGAACGTACGTTGGAATGCCAAGTGCTGCCGCCATGTGTGCCGGCCCGCTGTCATTCCCAATGAATATGCTGGCTTTTTTAATCAGGCCAGCTGTTTCTTTTAAGCTTAATTGTCCCTGTAAATCCTGCACGCCCTGCGGCCAGTACTTTCCTGAAAATTTCTTCGCTTCATCGGCACCACCTACGACCACCACCTGGTAGCCATCCTGCATTAACTTTTCCGCCAATTGTGGATAATACGGCCAGCGTTTTCTCTCCCACCCATTGTTATTTACTGTTGTATTCGCTAAAACAGCAAGTTGTCGACCTGTAAAATCGATGAGTTCACATGGTGCACTGCAAACCTGTGGTTCAGGGACCGGGCCACCATGCCCAAGAAAATTCGCAAGACGAAAGTTCGCTTCAATTTCATGATCGATACCAATTTTAAAATCACTCGAAAAATGAAAATCTGCCTGTTCGTAAAGGCTGGTTTCATATTTTTTGATCGTTTGTTGTGCCCAGATCGTATTTAAAACCAAATCGAATTTTTCAGCTTTTAGTGCGGAAATCGTTTTGTGGACATACGGCAGATCATCGATGATTTGTGCTGCTATATCAGAACAAAGGACAGTAATTTTGCTCATTGGAAGACGTTGATGAATCGCCTGCAATGCCGGTGTCAGCATCACCATATTGCCGATGCCTTCTTCCATTACGATCAGGATATGCTGATACGCATCAGCGACTGCGCGGCTATTTTCTTTCGGGATGGTTAAGTCAAGCAGCCTTCTGGCTAAAGGGCCATATTCTTTGTCATCAAGCAAGAAAGATGCAAAAAGCCGGCATTCGTATATTCGATTTACTGCAAGCCAGAAGCACGAAAGCAGCAAATACTCAAGCGGGGATTTCTTTTCGATTTGAAATTTTGGATTCATGAGCTTGCACGCATCGATATACGCATCCTTCTCTGCTGCTATGCGAAGTGCATGAATGAAAGGCGTTAACTCAGGTTGATGATTTTTTTTCTTATTTGGGAAGAGAAGAAATTGATAAAGGTCGCTGTACTTCAGGATGTTGCGATCATGCCAGTAGCTTGCCGTTAGACCAGGTATTTTCGTCGCAAAATCTTTTGCAATAAATTGAATAACTTCTGCAACCTGTTGCTCCACATCACGCTGGCCGGGAAATTTTGACAGCATATAATCAGCCAGAAGGACAGTACAGGTAACACTGCCAATCTCACATAAAATCGGTAGCAAATTGAGATAACTGTCTTTGGTTTCGTTGTCGTTTTCGATGGCACGCAGAAAATAAGCTTCCGCAGTGTAGGGATCGCCGGACTCATGTGAAATGACGCCGAGATTGTTTAAAATTTCTGCATTATAAGGATTTTCTTCCAGAGCATGTTCAAATTGTGTTCTTGCCTGCTCGACTTCGCCTTCAAGGAATAACTTTTCAGCTTTTGCAATTAAATTGGTATCTGTCATGAAATCCTTCGGAGATTTGTAAATGATAGAGAAAGAAAGGCTGTGTGATGTCTGAGGAAGTATCGGAAAAAGCAGGTGCTACTTGAACATGTTAACCTGAATTAATTTCACAACAAACAAGCAGATAGTGAGCGTTGATGAGAGAGAGAAAAGAAGAATTTGGAGGGCGGTTGAGAGAATAAACATAAAAATAAGGGATCCGAAAATCCCTTAAAGTCATTTATCATTTGCAGGAATCGATTTTTGTTTTAACAATTCGCGCATGTTATCGGTAACCGTCTGATTTTGTGAATTGGCTGCTTCAGCAGCAGCTTTGTTTTCATGCATAATGCGATCGTATATTTCACCGCGATAGACGCTTATTTCTTTTGGGGCTTCGATTCCAATGCGAATTTGTTTTCCATGTATATCGACAATCTTGATGGTAATATCGTCACCGATGACTATTGTTTCTCCCAACCTCCGTGTCAGGACTAGCATACAAACTCCTTTTGGAAAGACGAGTGATTAAGGATTGAGAATCCGATGTTTAGTTGAGTATTTATCATCGAGTAGTACTAACTGTTTGCCAATGTTTTTTGTGATGTTAACCAGAATAGGGGCGCGCAAGTTTGCAGTTGATTGTGAAGCATCCGGTTTCAGAGTTATAATTACATACATTAGCAGGCTTTGCGGATTGTCAATTTCAATTTCGTTTAAGTCCCTCTTTGTTACGTTTGGATTATAATCCTGTTGAAACAGCAAGGGATTGACCATGACAAAGCTTGTCATCGGGTCATCGACGTTGATCATCCACGCGAACGGATAGTATTCTTCACGATCGACGATAATGTAACTCTTTTTTTTCTCAAATCCCAAAACTCCTTGAGGAAAGGTGATAATTTCATCTTGCCGGTAAGTGATTTCTCCTAACCTTTTATGGTCAAGTGTAAGACAATCCTGGTCTTTCATAACGTCTTCCTCTACAGTCACTTTAGAAAGCATGCATTTATTCTCCTAAGTCAACAAATCTACAAGGCTGGTTTGAACAATTCTCGCTGAAGTCGAAATCGCAGCGCGATAGCCGGCTTCGCTTGTTGCAAGTCGAACTGAAAGTTCAGCATAATCAGCATCTTCGATTTCCGAAATGAGTGATGTATAATTTATGCCCTGGGATTCCTGGAAAAACTGTGTCGTTTCCATACGTGCCATGCGTGCACCCAGTTCTGTACGCGCTGTCAGCGATCCTTCTAACGCGGTATCGAGTGCGTCGATGGAGTTTTGAATACCATCCACATCATTATTAAATAAAGCATCACGCAATTCCATCAGTGATGCAAGTGGGCCATCCGTCAGGTTAAATACATTTTGTCCGGGAACATTTATCTGGACATTTACACCTTCGTTGATCCCACGATTGATTACCCCACTTGAATCATTGGATACCCCAAATCCATCGATGTGCCCCTCATTATTGCGGGTTTCAATGTATGGTCTGGCATCCGTATGGATGCCTGCAAAAATATATTTCCCGTTGAAACTGGTATTGGCCATAGAGAGAACATCCTCCAATATCTGATTTACTTCATTGCCGATATCTTGTCGTTCATGGCGGGAGTTGGAAGCGTTGGCACCTTGAACTGCAAGTGATTTCGCACGAATCAGATTGTCCTCAACACTGGAAAGTGCAGCCTCGGACTGGTTCATCCAGACGATACCGTTTGCAATATTCCGAAGAAATTGTTCCGTCTCTGCTTTCGTACTTTTGTATTTTTCCAGTATGGCCGAACCACCGGGATCATCCGAATAAGAGTTGATTTTTTTACCCGAAGAAAGCTGGTTTTGAATATCGAGCATATCCTGCGCCGGTCGCTGGATGTTTCGCAACATCTGGATGTAGTACTGGTTGTTTGTTACCCGCATGCATAGCTCCGTATATTCTATTGACTTATCCAAGTTCTTCAAACTAAGAGATCGGAACAATCAACAAAAAAATGAAAATCAATAATGTTATTTTAAAGACAACAACGTTTCAATCATCGTATCGGCTGTGCTGATCATTCGAGCCGCCGCCTGATAGGCTTGCTCATATTTAATCATCTCAACCATTTCCTCATCAAGGGATATGCCCATAATCGATTCGCGTTGCAAACTGCTCTGGCTCTCAATTATTTCATAATTGTGGACATTGACCTCAGCAAGGTATCCATCCTCACCGATTTGGTTGACGATGCGGCCGTAGAAGCCACGGATACTGGTGCCGTCAAGTGTTGTTGTATCCTTCAATTCAGCAATGCGTAAAGCCTGTGTGTTATCGCCCGCCGCGTCGACAGCCGCAGCCGTGACGTTGTTCACATCATTTAAAATATCGCTGGACAGCCGTATCGACTCAGCAGTTACAAATTGGTCATCGAAAAAATTTAGCCCGGTCGCTCCATCGCGTGTATAACCAACGCTATGGTAGGAATTTACCTGATCAATGACTGACTCGGCCAGTGTATCCATTTGGCTCGAATAGCCGGGCAAAGTCTCATCCCGTAATTCCATCAGTGAAGCCAGTTCACCACTGTTCACTTTCAGTTCGACAGTGCCCATCACTTTTAATTCCGAGACCGGCACACCATCAATTACAGAACTCTCGAGCTCGATTGGCAAAGCTTCACCTCCTGAAACCATATTGATGGAGCCGATATAAACATTCAGGCCTGCTTTTCCACCATCGCTTACCTGGATATCGACAAGCTCGGCAAGATCATCAATGAGGCGGTCACGCTGGTCCAGCAATTCACTTGATCGCGTAATACTTAACTCCTGCACACTGGGGATTTGTGTATTCAGGTCTGCAATTTTGGTTAAAATATCATTTACCTGACCAACGACTGATTCTATTTGCTGGTTCGCATCAATCCGCTGGTCTCTCACAAAACGTGCCATGCGATTCATCGTATTGGTAAGGGAAAGTCCCGCCTCCCGTACAGCAACCCGGGATTCTGTACTCTCCGGATCATTTGACAGATCGTACCAGGAATTGAAAAACCGATCGATCATCGCCCCGATTCCACTGTCATCTTCTTCAGTGAATGCCGCATCGGTACGTTGCAGGATTAAATCGGTGGTCTCCCAACGCTTTAAATTGCTCGAGCTGTTACGATATATCTGGTCCGCAAAATTATCTCGCATCCGTTCAATGCCTTCTACATTTACGCCGGATCCAAGCCTGCCATTCGGGGTTTGCACAGTTGTCCCCGGTGTCAGCCTGACGCGTTGTCTCGAATAGCCGGGTGTATTGACGTTTGCAATATTATTGCCAACGACGTTTTGTGCATATTGGTTTGCCTGTAGTGAGCGCTTTCCCAACTGCAGTAATCCCATTAAACCACCAGGCATCCGCGCCTCCTTCTTAGCTCATTTTATTGATAATCATATTTCCGATTATCGGCTGATTTCCTGCGTAACTTTTATCATAGCCCAATGCAACGGAGCGCAATTCTTTAATTTTTTTCAAATATTCTGCGAAGAACGCGCGGCTTAATTGAATAATGCGATTATTTTCATCATTCAACCTTTTTACTTCACTTATCATTTGCATCACATCGTGCCATAAATTTTGCAACTTTGAGACATGTGTTTCTTTTTGCGTCAAAATTTGCGAAGAAATGGCTTTTTTATTGCCAAAACCGAACATTTTAAGGAAATCACGGTTTTTATCTAATACCGGGAAGGTGTGACTGAGTTTGGAAAAACAGGATTCCTTCTGCTCCAATTTCGCAAACAAGGCATCCCGATCTCTGCAGATCAGGGCCTTCCGTTCTTCCCGCAAAATTTCACACAAATTTACCAGGTCGGATTTTAGCGCCATCAATGCCTTTTCCACAGCACGCTGATTTTCTCCTCGATTACTCTTCATCTTGCATCGCATCCAAACGCTTCATGATACTTTCAACATAATTCTGCGTTTCTTTGTATGGCGGGACCGCATTGTACTTCTTGACAGTTGACGGACCGGCGTTGTACGCTGCCAGTGCGAGTTTCAAATCTTTAAATTCATCGAGCTGCATTTTCAAATATCGACTGCCGGCAATTACATTTTCCCGTGGATCAAAGACATTCTGTACGTCGAGATCTTGTGCGGTTTCATCCATCAACTGCATGAGGCCTTTCGCTCCGGCATGCGAAACGACGCCTGGATCACCCCCGCTTTCCTGTGAAATGACCGCTTTTATCAAATTTTGCGACAGACCTGTACGTTTGGCAGCTTCGTCTGTTATTCTATGCAATTCGTCATCCGGGAACGTGCCATCGGGACTTTGACCGGAAGAAATCTCCAATTGGGATCGCAACATCTCTGCGATACCCAGTTGATTGCGGCGAGCTACAATTTCGCCAAAACGTTGTTCCATTATGCCCTGAAAGATATCTCCGGAAGAACCACTTCCAAAGAAACCATCCGGTGCCATGGCTTTGCGCATGGCTGAAAAAAGCATGCTGGCAAAAAGTGACTCGAATTGCTCTGTTGCTTTTTTTTGCTGGTCAGCGTTTCCATTGCGCATATTGGTCTTTGCCTGCCCGGCAAGTTTTTCGGCAAGTGGATTGTTTTGAAGTTTAATTTCATTCATCACATAATTACCAGTTCTGCTTTAAGTGCGCCCGCTTGCTTCAATGCCTGAAAGATAGCAACGAGATCGCGTGGTGTGACACCCAGTGCGTTAAGCACCCGTGCAACATCGCGAATGTTTGCTGATGCATCAAATGCCAGCATTTTTCCCGTGGTGTCGGTTACCGTTGTTTGGGTGTTCGGGACAACAGTGGTCTGCCCCTGGGAAAAAGGTGCAGGCTGCGATACAATCGGATTATTTTTCACTTCTATACGTAAATTGCCATGGGCAATCGCAACCGGACTGATGGTTACATTGTCACCCACAATAACTGTGCCGGTACGTTCATTTACCACAACACGTGCTGGAACGTCAGGTTCAACTTCGGTATTCTCAATCAAACTAATAAATTCGGCGACCCGTGGTTGGTAGTTTGCCGGTATCGTCACGCGCACCTGAACAGCATTTTCTGCATTCGCTATTTGGTTATTTAACGTCGTGTTTATTGCCGTGGCCAGCTTAACAGCCGTTGTAAAGTCCGGTGAATTCAAGGTTAGATAAAGGACGGAGTCCGGAAGTGAGGTAATATCACTACTTCGAACAAGCGTCGCACCGTTAGGGATTCTTCCTGCAAGCGTAAAATTCTTACGAATGCGATCCCCTCCGATACTCTCTATGCTGTAGCCACCGACAGAAATCGCACCCTGGGCATTGGCGAACAACTCGCCGCCAGTATCGACTAAAGGAGAGAGAACCAGTGTACCGCCTTCAAGACTTTTCGCATCACCCATCGATGATACATGCACATCAATTGTGCTACCTGTTGGCATGAAGGCAGGAAGATTGGCTGTTATCATTACAGCAGCGATATTGCGCAGTTGCATGGGTTCTTTTGGCAGGCTGATCCCAAAGCGGCGCAGCATGTTCGTTGCTGTTTGTAAAGAAACCATCGAACGTCTCGTATCACCTGATCCATCGAGACCGATGACCAGGCCATATCCTATGAGTTTCTTTGTTTGCAATCCTTGAATGTTCGAGATATCTTTGGCTCGAGCTGCTGCTATTAAGGATTCCGGTAAGGTCAGATAAACGAATAGTAGAAAAAACAGGCTAAAAAAGCCAGTTAAATATGCGTGTGAGCCAACCGGGTTTCTGACTCCCGGTCGCTTGCCCACTTCCTGAATAACTGATTTTTGCATTGGCAATATCATAACTCAACACTATGTTTTCGTAAGAAATATCTTCTGGACGAACGGTTCCATCCAGCTCCATTGTCTGTCGTTCTTTATTCACGATGATTTCGCGGTTCCCTTTGATAACAAAATTTCCGTTGGCGTCGATCGAGGTGATTTTCGCCGTCATTTTCCCTTGCAAGCTTCCCTTGCGGCTCGATTCACCCTCCCCTTGAAAATTTACATTGTTTTTCACCCCAAATCCACCTATCGGGAAGAAACCCAGCGAGCCGGATCCGTCAGAATTCAACCCCACATCGCTATCCTTTTTTGTGCGGGATGAGGCTGTGTTACTCCCCTTGGAGTACTCGATAATATGAATGGTGATAATATCACCCACCCGGTGTGCGCGGGCATCCGAAAACAGGGATTCAACAGAGGAAAATGTTTGTCCCTGCGCATAACAGGTGAAAATCAACAGAAACAGAAAAACCCGGCCATTTGTCGTGATTCGGGACATAGCGCGTTCATTTGCATTCATCATAATTCAACCAGCACTTTTCCTTTTCCAACCACAATACCTTTGAGCGTTTTTCTCGTATCCTGTAGCCAGACACGGATTATGTCGTCCACTGCCCCATCCTGCTGCGATAATGCTTCGGTTTGGAGAAACACGCTTCCGGCTTTTATTTCAAGCTGAATGGTTTCCCCTTTGCGTACTGAAGGAATATCTGCAACCATGTTCTGCATGATAATTTTTCCCTTTGGAATACGAACACGGCTTTCAATAGCTTCAACAACGTGCTGTGCTCTCATCGGATCGCCCGGGATATACGTCGTTTCCTTTTTTTCCAAATGAAAATCCGTTCTGTTCAGCCTGGTTCCGCGGTCGATCGTCGTTTTGGCCACAGCCACATTTTCAAACGTACGCAGAATCCCGGTTACTTTTGTCCGGTTGACCGTTTTACCATTATTGATCACACGTAGTTCAAATGCTGTATGGCCTTTTCGCA
>QQUM01000304.1 GCA_008501545.1 Calditrichota bacterium | reverse complement strand
TTGCCAGTACCTTTTTGGTTGGGCCTGAAGGTTTTGGGTCGCCGTCGGCTGAATCGATACGCCCTTCGCTATCTGCAGGGAGAATAGAGTCGCCGGGGCCTTCTATTTCCCCAACGACAGATCCGGCTTCTTCGATGAATTCTTTTTCGTGGACTTCTTCACCCTGGGTGATTTCCAGGTAGGCGAGGGTTGAACCAACAGTAATCTCCTCACCTTCTGCAGCGCCATACTTCTGCAGGATACCTGCTTTCGGTGCCGGAATGTCTGCGACAACCTTATCCGTTTCGACCACAGCGATGATATCCCCGGCTTCAACTTTATCGCCAGATTTTTTTGTCAGTTGCAGAATTTTTCCCTCGTGAATACCTTCCCCGATGTCAGGAAATTTAAATTCATAAACCATAGCGACTCCTTTTTTCTCGTACATGTACTCGTAATCATTGTCTCGTTTTCGTCTTTTAGAAACCAATTACGAGAACGAATAGGAGTACGAGTTTGTTAACGTGCGATATTCTTCCAGGCCTTCATTTTTTAATCAGTTTTGTACGCAACCTGAAAATATGCCATCAAGGCTGATACTGCAAAATTTCTCGTATTGTATTCACGATATGACTCGTCTGAATCATATAATGATGTTCTGCACCGGGTAACGGGAATATAGTGTCTGCACCAGTCAAGCGTGTTGGGGGCGCTTCCAGATACTCAAAGGCGTCTTTGGTGATCGTTGAAATAATTTCTGCAGCCACACCGAAGGAACGTGGGCCCTCATGCACTGCGAGAAGGCGCCCTGTTTTCTTGACAGAATCAACAATGGTTGCCTTATCATAGGGGTAAATCGTCCGTAAGTCGATCAGCTCTACGGAAATACCTTCCTGTTGCAGGAGTTGCGCCGCTTCCCTTGCTTCCTTCATTTGCGAACCATAGGAAACAAGCGTAATTTGTGTCCCTTCCTGCACAATCCGTGCTTTACCAATGGGAATCGTGTAAGCTTCTTCCGGTACCTCTTGTTTAAATGCACGATAAAGTCGTTTTGGCTCCATAAAAATGACCGGATCATCATCACGAATTGCCGAGATAAGCAATCCTTTGGTTTCGTACGGTGTCGAGGGAATGACAACTTTAATGCCCGGAATATGTGCGAACAGGGCTTCCATACTTTCGGAATGCATTTCAAGCGCGCGGATACCGCCACTGTAGGGCATGCGAATGACCATTGGTGCTGTTAAAGTGCCACGGGTGCGGTTTCGCATGCGGGAGACGTGACCGATTATCTGATTGAATGCGGGATAAGCAAATCCACTGAACTGAATTTCAACTACAGGTCGCAAGCCAGCGATGGCCATCCCGAGAGCCGTCCCAACAATTGCATTTTCTGCAAGTGGCGTATCAAAGCACCGCTTTTTGCCAAACTTTTTTTGTAAATTGACGGTCGCACGAAAAACACCGCCCTCTACACCAACATCCTCTCCAAATGTTACGACTTCCGGATCGATTTGCATTTCTGTCATGAGCGCGTCATTCACAGCAGCGATTATTGTCAGTGCTTGCATTATCTCGACCCTCCTTCCAGCTGGCGACGTTGTTCCAGTTGTTCCGCCATGATAGGAGGAAGTGATTTGAAGGTGTAGCGGAAGGTGTTGTCGAGGCTCTCTTTTTGAAAATTGTCAGCTTCCTCAAACGCAGCAACTGCCTGTTTTTTTGCATCCTGCCTCAGTTTTTCAATTTGCTTTTCCGATATGAGTTTCTTTTGCAGAACATATTTTTCAAGTCGGATGAGGGGATCTCTTTTGATCCAGTCGGCAACTTCATCATCTTCGCGGTAGCGCGTGGGATCATCGGCGGTTGTATGTGCGCCGAGCCGGTAGGTGAAGCCTTCAATCAGTGTCGGGCCATTGCCTTTGCGGGCGTGCGCTGCAGCAATCTTTGTTGCAGCATAAACGGCGAATACGTCATTGCCATCTACTTGTATTCCCTCAAAACCATAACCAAAAGCTTTTTCAGCAATCGTTGTGCTGGCGGTCTGGCTATGGCGCGGGACCGAGATAGCATATTGGTTGTTTTGTACATAAAAAATAATTGGAGCTTTCCACACACCGGCAAAATTCAGAGATTCGTGGAAATCACCAACGGATGTGCCTCCATCCCCATTGAAAACAATGGCAATTTTCTTCGTTCCTCTGTATTGCTCCGCGTAGGCCAGGCCAACAGCGTGGGGAAGCTGGGAAGCGATGGGTACGGAGATTGGGAGAATGTGATATTTGTCACGCTCATAATAGCTCCCCATTTCATTGCCCAGGTAATAGAGGTAATGCTGACTCAGCGGTACTTCCCGGATGAGCAAACCACCCAGTTCACGGAACGCTTGTACAAACCAGTCGTCACTTTTTATTGCCAGTATCGAACCAATACTGTTTGCTTCCTGGCCTTTGACTGGCGGATAGGTCGGCATTCGCCCCTGCCGGTTTAAGCTGACAGCCCATTCGTCTGCAACACGGGTCAAAACCATAATCTTGTAAGCTTCGAGAGCCTGCTTGTTCGTCAGTAACGGCATGTCTTGCAAATCGGTATTCAGCTGTCCTTCTTCGTTCAGAATTTGCAGCCTTTTTCCCTCGCGGGGATCATAATTCTCAAACATGGTTCTCCTGTTTACTAAAATCTTTAAACTCGTTGTAGTTCCTTATGTGAAGTATCTGTTGCGGTTGCAATAGCTTTTTTATTTCCACGGTGAAACGGTGCTTGATGTGTTCAATCGTCACTGGATAAATATCATTCAAGTTTATAACCGGATCGCGATGACTTTTCACTAATTTTTTATCTTCATCGGGATAATTTGGCTGCCAGTTCAGGCTATTGCGCAAATCTTCAAGATTTGCATGCACGAGCAGGCAGGCATGGTATAAAAATTTTCCTTGCGTCATCGATACAGCGGAGCCGAGAAGTTTTTTCCCTTCAAAATAGACTGCATTTCTCTCACTTACTTCAAATGGAAAATCATCTTTTGTAAGCGTACGCGCGATGATATCCGTGATGACCTGGCTTGTTTTGCGTCCATTCGCACCAGGCATGGGAGATTTTAACGGTTTGACAAAGGTGATATTCAGGTTCCCTTCATCCTGGTAAACTGTGCCACCTCCTGTCGTACGATAGAAATAATCGATCGCCTGATTTTCAAGAAATGTTTTGTTAATTTCGTAAATATGCTTCTGAAATTTTCCTAATATTATGCAGCGGGAATTTATCCAAAGACGAACGATAAAATATTCATCTTTTATTTCCGCCAGTGCCTTTTCGATGCGCAAATTTTCTTCAGGATTTGTTTCCGGTATATCAATCAAAAGCAGTCGCATGCTGTTTACATATTTTCAAGATGCGATAAGATTCGTGCTACGTGTCCTTTGGCTCTCACATTGTAGAAGGCTTCTTTAATCAGTCCATCTTTGCCGATTATGAAGGTTGAGCGAATGAGTCCTAAATAGGTTTTGCCGTAATTTTTTTTCTCACCCCAGGCGCCATACATCTCAGCCACTTTATGATCAGGGTCGCTTAAGAGTGTGAAATTCAGGTTTTGTTTGCTGATAAATTTTTGGTGGGATGCCACGTCATCCGGGCTAACACCGAGGACGACAGTATCTTTTTTATTGATCAAAGCGATGTTATCGCGAAAATCACAGGCCTCAGTAGTGCAACCGGGTGTATCGTCTTCTGGATAAAAATAGAGTATGACGTTAGATTTTCCGAAATAGCTTGATAGGGTGACTGTCTCATTTTTATCAGAAAACAGGGTGAAATCCAGTGGTTTATCTCCTGTTTTTAACATTGTTTTTCCTCGTTTCTGTGTTGGTAGTCGTTAGGCAGTTTGAATGTTAGGTTGGCATCTCGAGCAACAGCATAGAATATCAGTTCGTCAGCTATTTGTCCTTTGTCGGGCGTCACATTTTGTCAATTGACGGATTGCCAATCCGGCAGTCCATTTTTTTTTCCACGGTGGTTGTATCATTTTTAGCATTTGCACAAGCGGCGTGCGTTTTAACTTTTACACTCGATTTACCAGTATCCTCATTTGTAAAATAGCGACGACAAGGCCCTTCCCGCATCGTATTATGTGTATATAAAGCTGGTCGCTGGCACACTGTCATTGCATCAAGAACAATAGCACATCTCTTTCGAGATGTGCTATTGTTCTTGATGCAATTATTCCCGTAAAGCATTAAAGTTTTTGTGATAAATTATTTAAATAATCTATGGACAAATATAGGCTTTCACCATGTGTGAATCAATGAAAAATTTATTTCCGGTTCTTCGATTCCGAATAGTTTCTATTTCTGTTCCTGTAAAAAATGGGCGCTTATTTTAAGAAAATCGTGTTCCGTCACCAGGCCGACAAGTAGGTTGTTGTTAATCACAGGCAAACAGGATAAATCATTCTCCTGCAAGATTTTTAAAGCATCTACAGTTGGTGTCTCCGGGGTGACTGTTGGGATTTGTTTGAGCATAATCGTCTTTACTGGTTTGTTGAGAAAACTTCTTCCTTCCTTTAATTTGTCGAGCAGGCGAAAAACAGTGCGAAAATTCAACATGCCCACAAGTTCATGGTTGTTGTTTTCAACCGGCACGTGATGGATATTTCGCCACTCCATCAGGTTGACAACCAACTCGATGCTGTCATCTTCATTTACAGTGAAGAGGTCTGTCACCATGTACTGTTCAACGCGATCGAAAAAAAGCCGCCAGTCGTGGGAATGTTTCATTCGTGCCGGCTTCCACGAGTGCACAGGTTGGTTTCTCTTTTGTTTTCGCGCAATTTCCAGCGTAATCGTGCTCAAACACTTATCGATGCTTTCTTTTTCTTTAAGTTTTGCAAATGATGTCAGTATCCAGTCTGCGCCGGTTTGATTGCGTTCGACCCGCGCAGAAATAACATCGAGATATCGATCGATATGTTCATCGAGAATATTGACCGACTGCAAGCCCTGTTTTGCCATGGGCAGGAGCTCTTCGACGATCAAATCCCTTGCAGGCACTTTTCTGCCTTTGGTCCAAGTAAACTGTGCACCTAGTCCTTCCCGCGCTGCAGCAATGAGATTTCCTTTTGCATCATCAAAATTCATCATATTGGCGATATTTTTGTACTCGGAAGCCATTTGTTTAATCAGGCCGAGCCAAAAAGTTGCATTTGCCACCTCGTCCAGTGGTGTGGGGCCGGAGGGAAAAACCCTGTTCTCGATACGGAAGTGGGGTTTACCGTCTGTGATGCCATAGCATGGCCGGTTCCAGCGATAAACGGTGCTGTTGTGCATTTGCAGCGCTTTCAGTTTTGGGATCTCCCCATTTTTCAAGACTTCAAAAGCATCTTCATGCTCGTCGAGTCCGAGCATCACGCGGAAGCGGGTAATGTCTTCTTTGAAAAGTTCGATGGCCGATTCTTTCACCCAGTCAGAGCCGAAGCTGACCCTGGCCATACCGAGGCGCTGGTAGAGTGGATGCGTGCGCGTATCAATCGATTGTTGAAACAGCGCGATACGTGTTTCCTGCCATAATCTTCGCCCCAGAAAAATAGGCGAGTTTACTGCTGTTGCAATCATCGGTGCTGTGACGGCCTGTGCAATGTTGTAGTATTGCGTAAAATCATGTGGGGAAACCTGGAAGTGCACCTGAAAGCTGGTGTTTGCTGCTTCCAGCATGACGTTGTCATGTTTGATGTACAATTCGTCAATGCCCTGGACGTTTGATTCAAAGAGCTGGGAACCGCGCAAACGGGAAACCGCCTCGTTCAGCGCTCTGTAGCGCGGACGGGGTGTCATCATTTCAAGTGTTAAATCTGATTGCAGCAGGGTGGGTAGAATACCAACAAGCAAGATGTCTGAATTAAATTTTCGTGCGACTTCCGATGCTTTTTTCGTCAGGTCGATGAGTTGTTTTTCCATCTGGCCAAGACTGTCATCACGAAAAGGTAGTGGATCGAGATTAAACTCAAGATTGAAAACACCAAGTTCTGTCGTAAACCTTTCGTCTTGCAATTGGTCGATCATATCGAGATTTATCGGCGATGGCCGACCAAGCTTGTCGATAATAACCAATTCCTGTTCAGCCCCGATACGGGAAACTCCGGATTCGAACATGCCCTTCTTTTGCATGTATTCGAGTGCCCGGACATCCTGCAAAAGTTTATTCTCAAAGAGACGGAGTTGGCGTGGTCTTAATCCGCTCGATACGGTTTGCGTTCCCATGTTTCCCTCGTTTTAAAATTAGTGATATTATTTACTGTATTTTAATAACTGGGATAGATGCCAGTATGTAATAGGAAAGGAGTATAATGCGCCATGGACACACATATCGCACCCGGATGACCTGGAATTGGAGGCTTTATTAACTTTCACGTTGGTTCCGCACTTCGAATTGATCGACTAACTTTTTATAAATAGCATATTATGTTTTTTTAGGTAGGGGCGTTATTGGTAGCTTTCAAAAAAGTATGCGTACATAATTTTAATTATATGGCGTTAATCTATATTGCGGAATATACAATGGATCTTTGTCTCAGCTTTTATCCTGAATTATTCATGGATCGTAGCAGGTGTGCCTGGCACTCAGTTGATTTTTATAGAATTTGCTAAACAGAATCCGTTGTGCAGAATTCAATTTGAATAGTCACAGGACGACCTTTTCTCGTCATTCCGTCATGCTTTTAGACGGAATCCATCGTTTTACAGTCTAAATCTCATTTGGATTCCCGCTAAAATCGTGCGGGAATGACGAAAATGAGAACTAAATAGAAGGATTTGCCAACTAAACTGAAAAAAGTTCTATTCTGCACAACGGGTTAACTTGTATAAGTGTCCGGCACATTATTAATAGTTTATGAATATCTCAGGTTATGTAAAAAAATGAAAAATATAATTTTATGCAAGCGGTATTTAAAATGCAATTTGTCTTGAATTTATACGCATCCCACAGAAAATTTACATTTTACCTTGCGATTTAGTAATTTAATCCTTACTGTGCGGCGCTCAAATTTGGTTTTTAAGTTGTAATTTCTTGCACATCCCACGTGCATCGCTGAACTGGAATATGATATATTCTATTCAAGTGAATTTCCCTCTGTTAAGCACGCTCCTTTCACAATACGGTGAATCGTTTGATTTTACGTACAGGAAAAAGGTGTTCCTGACTGGTGTTTATTGCGTGTAACGGAAGTCTGAAATGTAACCCCCGGAACCATGCAAAATTAAGCAGGAATAACCGCTATTGAACCTTAAGTTCAACCTTACCGGTTTGCATTCTTGGAATTAAAAATTAAACGAAATGGAAGTATATGCCTCGCGAAACGAAAACCGATATCGCATTTTCTGAGCTAAATCTCAGTGTTCCCGTATTAAAAGCGCTGGATCGTGCCGGATATGAAAATCCCACACCGATCCAGGCGAAAACCATCCCTGCCATGCTTACAGGCAAAGATCTCATCGGTCAGGCGCAGACAGGAACCGGAAAAACCGCCGCATTTGCCTGCCCTTTACTTTCGAATATAAATCTGAAAGAGCACCAACCGCAAGTTCTCGTGCTGACACCTACACGCGAATTGGCGATTCAGGTTGCAGAGACCTTTCAACGCTATGCGCACTTTCTTAAAAATTTTCATGTGCTGCCCGTTTACGGTGGCCAGGGCTATGCCGACCAGCTCCGGCGGTTGAAGCGCGGCGTCCATGTCATCGTCGGGACACCAGGCCGTGTCATGGACCATTTGCGTCGTGGTTCGCTAAACCTCGATTCGCTTCGCTGTCTGGTTTTGGATGAAGCCGACGAAATGCTGCGGATGGGTTTTATCGATGATGTCGAATGGATCATGGAACAAACGCCGGAAGAACGCCAAATTGCATTGTTTTCCGCGACAATGCCCAAAGCCATACGAGAAATTGCGAAGAAGTTTTTACGCGATCCCGAACACATCACCATCAAAGTACGCACCGCCACCGCGGCCACAATTAAGCAACGGTACTGGATGGTGAGCGGCGTCCATAAGCTGGATGCACTGACGCGCATTCTGGAGGGGGAGAGTTTTGATGGCGTACTCATTTTTGTGCGCACGCGCAGCAACACAGTTGAACTTGCCGAGCGACTGGAGGCCCGCGGGTACGCGGCAGAAGCCATCAACGGCGATATGGTGCAAAAGCTGAGAGAACGAACTGTTGATAAATTTCGTGAAGGAAAGCTGAATATACTTGTTGCGACTGATGTCGCAGCGCGTGGCCTCGATGTCGATCGGATAAGCCATGTTATCAATTTTGATATTCCGTACGATACAGAAGCTTATATTCACCGTATTGGTCGTACCGGCCGGGCTGGCCGCAGCGGAGAAGCCATTCTTTTCGTCACACCACGTGAACGGCGTATGCTGCGCACGATTGAAAAGGCAACCCGCCAGCCAATCGAATTGATGAAGTTGCCCTCGACCGAGGATATCAATGACAAACGCATCTCAAATTTCAAACAACAGATTTCAGATACCCTGGCCGTAAATGATATCGGGTTTTACTACCAACTGGTCGAGCAGTTCCGGCAGGAACACAATATCCCTGCCATCGAAATTGCGGCTGCACTGGCAAAATTGGTGCAGGGTGATGAACCGTTGTTGTTGAGTCGAAAAGCAAAACCGGAACCGGCAATGTCGGATGATGATTCCCGTGCTCCACGCAGTGGTGCGCGTCGTAAACGTGCCCCATCAAAACCGGAAGAGGGCATGGAGCGATTTCGGATCGAAGTAGGACACAACCATGGCGTAAAACCGGGAAATATTGTTGGTGCCATTGCCAATGAGGCTGGCATTGATGCGGAGTTTATCGGCCGTATTGATATTTTTGATGAATACAGCACCGTCGATTTGCCAGATGGATTGCCAGGCTCGTTGATGAAAATTCTGCAAAAAGCGCGTGTCGCCGGGCAGGCGTTAAGGATAGCACCCTTTTCTGATAAAAGTTCAGGAAGTCGCAACAAAAGCAGAGATGCAAAAACAAAGGGCCGCAAAAAGCATGGCGATCGCGCTACCGGAATGCGGAAGAAAAAATAATGTTTTTTGCTGTTGCAGAACGAATGTTCATCGTTCTGCAACACGCCATCACACCTGTTAGCGTTTTAAAACGATCGATTTT
>QQUM01000144.1 GCA_008501545.1 Calditrichota bacterium | reverse complement strand
TCATCTGTCCAGCCGGCACCCTTGATGAGAATTTCTTTGCCATTGATTGCAAATTCACGATTTCCTTCGGTGTTCAGCCATGAATCAATTTTGCGCAAACCAAATGTCACGGTCTCTGCATCTGATGATGTGCCGTCCAAAACAACAGTTATGGTTAATTCGTGCAAAGTCGGCGCACCGAGATTGTTGGGCCACCACAATTCCGGATTTTCGATATGAAGCTCGGCAAACTCTTCGCTTGTGAGGTTAATATCCAGGCACTGATGTGGCTTCAATGCACTATTTTTTTCCAGCTCTTTTCTGCCAAATTTCACCTTTACCTGGCAGGATACTTCTTCTGATGACAAATTTTCCAGTGTGGCAGTAACATGCAAATCAGCGGTGGAGAAATCCTCATTAAATCGACTTTGTACAAATGGATGACGCAGTGCAACCAGACCATGCCGATGTAAAGAAACGGAACGAAAAAGTCCCATATTTCTGTCTGGCGCCGGTGGATTCCAGTCGACAAAGCCAATACTGAAGTCTCCATTCTGCGGTGGTGCAACTCTTATTGCGAGTGCATTTTTACCGGCTGCAAGCACATCGCTTACATCGAAACGCCAGCGACGAAAGGCGCCAAAGCATTTCTGGTCACGTGTGATTTGCTTGCCATTCAACCATATTTCCGCCCGGTAATTCAGGCCATCAAAATCCAATGAAGTGAGTGCACAGCTGTCATCCGGAGACCAATGGAATTCCGTGCGAAACCACCATGGTTCGACAAACATGCTCTCTGGAATATTCTCCAGGTTATTGTCACGAAAAGGATCCGGGAAAACGCCATTTTGCACCAATGCTCCAAGCACGGTGCCCGGCACGTACGCATTGAACCAATCTTGTATCTCACATGCAGGTTGTGCAAGGAGCGCTGGTGTCTTTGTTACTTTCGAAGCGGCTTGCATGTGCCAGCCAGTGTGTAATGGGATTCGATTTTTCATCTTTTTAATTTAAAAATTAAAAGCAGTCCGCTCGGCGGGACGCCTTCGCTCTAGTTGTGGTCAGCGGGACGCCTTCGCTCTAGTTTTACAAATTTTCTTTGAAAAAACGCATGGTGCAATGTGATACACACTAAGATTCCTAGAACGAAGGCGTCCCGCCGAGTGAATTTCCCATCGAATTAGAGGAAATTCATCAACAGAAGTCTAAATTAACTCACGCACATCATCAATTTCAATAATTGGATTTTTGCCATTATCATAAAAACAAGCTGATGAATAAGGATAGTTACTGCGTGAAGTTGCCAGCGCCCATTTCTTGGATATTGGATTATTATGGATATATTCCATTTCTTGTAATAATACATCTTCTGTTTCAATAATCCTTACTAAACAATCTTGCCAGACCAAATGCTCTCTCTTTGTCTTGATTCTTTTTGCTCCGGTTTTTAAAACATCAAGGGATTTCAGTTGCTTTGCAGTTTTTAAAAATCTTACAATTTCATGGCCAGTATACGAATGGAACTGCCCGAGATATTTGTCAACCGGAGATGAGTTCAATTGTCTGAGTATAAAATGCACATGATTCGGCATCAAACAAAAAGCGTAAATTTTCCAAATATTTTGGTCACGGAACCACGCCAAAGATTCCAATGGAATTGATGCCATTCTTTGATTAGTAAAAATCAATGTATGGTCTGTTATGACCGAGGTTACAAAATAAATATCGAGAGAGCTTTTTGCTGTTTTATATTTCATAGGCTTTGTAGTGATTTCATTTTCCAGCGATATTCCGCTCGGCGGGACGCCTTCGCTCTAGTTTTGGTCGCCGGAACGCCTTCGCTTTAGTTTTGGTCGCCGGGACACGCCTTCGCTTTAGTTTTGGTCGCCGGGACGCCTTCGCTTTAGTTTTGGTCGCCGGGACACGCCTTCGCTTTAGTTTTGGTCGCCGGGACGCCTTCGCTTTAGTTTTGGTCGCCGGGACGCCTTCGCTTTAGTTTTGGTCGCCGGGACGCCTTCGCTTTAGTTTTGGTCGCCGGGACGCCTTCGCTTTAGTTCTCAATGGATCTAGAACGAAGGCGTCCCGCCGAGTGATGGTTTCTCTTAATCCACACCCATCGTCACGTGTTTTATACTCTTCTTTTCCCTGCGCCAGGTATACGTGATATGTACGGTTCCATCATTTGACTGAATAATTGCCGGGTAGGCAAAACTCCCTTTATCTCTTGCCGACTCTTCAAGGATTTCCCTGCGCTGCCAGCTCTTGCCTTCATCATTCGAAAAAGCCATTGTCAGGTTATGTCGCCCGTCTTCGGTGTCGTTGTAAATGAGACACCAGCGTCCGTCTTGAAGAACCAATCCGGTCACGCTGGCGCCGGGATTCGGTAAATTCGAATCCAAAGCTGGTGTCCAGTGCATGCCATCGTTATGCGATGTGCTCACCATGATCCGTCCGGGTGGATCACCATTATCACGCATGTAGGCGACCAACTCACCTGATTTTCTCCGTAAAATGACTGGCTGCACGTTTCCCTTGCCAACGATAGGCGCTGATGGGAACCAGGTCTGGCCGTTATCATCAGAAATAGCCACCAGCGAAAAATTATAGCCATCGGAATAAAGCGGCAGCAAAATTCTGCCAGATGGCAAATAGGTTGGTGCAATACGGGTCATCCAACCGGTTTCACGTTTTATGGGATCTCCTGCTGCTGCGACCAACATCCGTTCATATTTCGGTGCGTAGGCAGCCCACGCAAGGTCTTTGTCCGGTAAAGCTTTAAAGCCTTTTTTCACTTCTTCCTGAAATGTATCGTTGTTTTTCAATAAGAGAAGATCCTGCCACTGCCACTTCGGCGGCCCCGATTGCATGTAATCCGTGGAAATACGGTATCGCAGCATCGAGCCTTCCCATTGGTTTCCCACAACCACAATCCACATAAGTACTAGACGGTCTTTGTTGTCAAGATACAGGATTGGATTGCAATCAGGATAATTGGGTGTATCAGCCATCTCGAAAACAGGGCTCCACTGCAGCTGCCCTTTGGCCAGCCGTGCGCCACGAATACGCACGTCGTTCGCCGTGCGTTCTCCCGATCCTTCAAACCAGCATGCAAGCAGGCTGCCATCGGGGCATTCGACGATGCTGCTGCTGTGCACGTGTTTTTCCTGTGGTGGAAAGATGAGTTTGGAACCGCTTATGTTCTGCGCTTTGATTAACGGAAATTCGAAAAAGAGAATAAAAAGAAGTATTGAAAATTTTGTATTCATATGTCCCAAAGATGAGTAGAATTGTTGTTTCTGGAATGAGTGCATCTATTGAATCCATTCGATTAGCCGAAAAAAACCTTTCAGGTTTGGCAAACCTGAAAGGTTTTGCTTAGATTTTAGCTCTGCCCGAATACTGGTAAATTCGGCTGGTACAACACCCAACATCCAACACTCAATATCCAATTTCCAATTGTTTCATTTTATTTGGACCTTGGATATTGTGTATTGAATATTGATTATTGATTTTCCTATTTCAAAAGCACCATTTTCCTGGTGATTTGCTGTGTGGCATTGCGTAATTGATAGAAATAAACGCCACTGCTCAAACGACGGCCATAGCCATCAAGGCCGTTGAAGTTTATTTTCCATTCGCCAGCGTTCATTTGTTCATTCACCAATGTACGTACGAGCTGACCTGTGGCGTTGTAGATCCGCAGCGTTACATGCTCAGACTTCTCGAGTGAGAAGTTGATTGTCGTTTCCGGATTGAATGGATTCGGATAGTTATTGCCCAAGGCAAATTCATTCGGCAGTAAATCATCTTCAGCTTTGACTGCAGTAAGTGGTACAAAACCACTGACTGAGATGTCATCAACACGAAAGATATCTTTATCATCGTCCGTACCCGGTGGTGGTCCCATTATCGCAAACATCGTATATTTCCCTGCTACCCGCGCTGTATCATCGGTTGCTTCCAAAAGCCACTCATCCGGTTCATCTGATGCATCACCTTCCCAAATTTTCAGCTTAAGGTCACCTTCGTTAAGATAAAATTTGATCCAGTACCAAACATTCAACTCGAGATCGATATCGGACAAGGTTGCAATGTCCTGGAAATTTGTCGGGCTTAATAGATTGTACTCAGTCGTATCATATTTGGCAAATTGAACAACATCTGATACTGGATTCAAATGCAAAACGTAAGCGGCTTCTTCTGTTGGATCTGCATCTGGCAGGCTTTCATCTGGATTCGTTTGCTCCATACGGGTTGCGAGAACAAACCAGGATGTTGCTTTCATTTTCTCAAGGTTTAAGCGACATTGGATAACCTGATTCGGGTGGCTATAATTATTTGCAACCAACAAGGCTTTTGTCGCAGCTTCATCAGCCGTATCCATTTTTGCAAAACCATTCGTTTCGATAAGGCCTGCGCCTACCAGGCCGCCAAAATTACCCTGCAAAATATAAGCTTCATCATTTTCCTGCCTGACTTCCTGCCCAACAAGGCCATCGCCCGGGCCATAGTAGAACCAGCCAACATTTTCCCATAAATTTGGATCGGTTGCCGTATCATTGAAATTATCTTCCCAATACAGGTAATCGGCTGTCGGAGTCTGTGCGGCTAATCCGGCAGACAGAAACACGCCAAGTACAAGAATAACGAAACTCCACTTTGTAGCATTTTTCATACATTCCTCCTGGTGATAGGGTTTATTTCATGCAAACGGCAGTGTTGACTTGTGCGTAACATTTTTTTGGAGAATGACATTATCAATATCATGGCACCTGCATTCACTGCTGAAACATGAGCAATTAATAGTTGTTTTGTATCCAGTTAAAACGCGACTTATATTGGATTCAATAAATATTTTAAAATGAAAAACTTAAACTGAAGCGGTTTATATCTTCAAAATATTCTGCTTGTGTGAAAGAATAATCAAGATGCGCCGCAGTTCCGGAGTAGCGGAAATTGATCCCAAAACCGAAGCTCAAATTCTCGGTATCCTGATTAAACTGGTATCCTGAACGCAATGCAAAACGATTTTTGTAGACAAGTTCACCACCCAAATTGACTTGTTCGGTGTAATCTATTGGGTGCATAGCATCAACGGATGTGTTGATTTGTATATCGTTGAGGCCAAAGTCCATCAACTGATTCAAATCCGCTGCCAGTCCCATTTTGAGTACGAGGGGCATTTGAAATTTCTCCGTCCAGTAAACCATATCACGGGAGAAGTTTTGAAAAGCGACAGCAAACACCAGACTGCGGTAGCCAGTATCGTAATAGCCACCAAAATCAATCCCCCATTGATTCAGTTTCCATTCCTTGTTTTCATAAACAAACAGATCATTTTCTTCATCGATCACATCGACGGCATAGTCAGCATGCCCGAGCGATTCATGAGCGATTTTCAACTTCGTCCCGAACGAGAACCGGTCATTGACTGCATATGCATACGTTATCCCAATGGCATAATCTTCGACGCCAATATCCCCGGTGGTGATGTATCCACGGTCATCAACACTTTTATCCACCCGTTGTGTACCGATAATGGTGCCATAATCCATATAAACAACATCCAAACCAAGTGTTCCCCAACTGCCGAACGGCAGAATCGCGCCCAAGCCATAAACGTGTGTATCCACCAACCAATTTACCTGGTTGATAACGATCGTGAAATCCTCGAGTTGTGTAATTGCACCTGGATTGTAGAAAAGCCCTTGTTCGCCATTTACCGAGGCGACACTGGCATTTCCCATTCCGCTTTGGCGTGCACTCAAACTGATATTGAGATAGGTCATTCCACTTTGGGCGACTTTCTTTTTTTGTGCCGTTGCTGAACCGAAATCAAGCATTATGATAGCGAGAATCAGCGCACATATCAAACTTGCTTTATGTTTCATTTTTGCCTCCATTCTCGCTTATCTTATTATCACGAATTTGCCACTGGTCGAACCAAGTGGTTTCCCATCACGGTCCCACCCCTCAACGTAGAAGAAATAGACCCCGGATTTTATCGTCTGGTAACTGCTTGAAATCTGATACCAGGTTTCATCTGCAGAACCGGGAATGGAATTGGGATTTTGCGGATTCGGGTGCTGGATTGTTTCGACAAGATTGCCGTTCACCGTAAATATTCGAATGATTGCTTTGGCAGGCAGTCCGACAAAGGACAGCTGGTCTTCAGGACGCAGCGTTTCAAGATAATCTTCCTGAAATGTGCCCCCATAAGCCAGTCCTTGCAGGTGATAGGGATTTGGCACAACAAGAACTGAATCCATATTTGTTGCAGGTGGGACGGCCGCCGTGGCACCCAATTCGGAATTGCGATTATAAAATGGACTCGATTCGAGAGACTGCCCGGGAAAAAGCCCGGTAGTGTTGTCCGAACCATCATCGTAGCTGGTCACATAATAATAATAATTTTTACCGCGCTCGACATTGAAGTCCCAATATTCGTTGGTTAGTTCAACGCCGGAATTACCACCACATTCCCAGATCATCGTATAAAGGTTGTCATTGGGTCGATCAGAACGGTAGACGCGGTAACCTGCAAAATCGTCATCTCCGGGGTGTGGATTTTCCGGGTCATCGCCAGTTACCCAACTTAGTTCAATACGTCCAGGTCCGGAAGTCAACGTCAGGTTTGGCGATGGGGGTGGCGTAGGAATGTTCTTCAGTTCGATTTGCCATGCAAACTCAGCGCGGGATGCATGCATAAAAAGTGAATCACGCCCGGTCGCTATGAGTGCGTTTTTCGCTTCGTCACCGGTTTTTCCATCAAAAGACAACGTGCCATCCTTCCATTCCCGACCCGCCTGGATCGCTTGTTTCTTTGAAATAGCGCCGACGGCTTCGTAAAGCACGATGTTGATGCTTTCGCCGGGCGGCAGATCGTAAGGGCCGAAGGAAAGCAATGCAATCGGCTGCCGTACATCGGAATCATAAGGATTGGGTGAAACGCCGACAGTACCTTGAGATAGATTTCCGGAGCTGAGTTCCTCGTACATTTCACCTTCGGTACTGCCTTTTGTGTAAGATTTGAAGCGAACCTGCGGTTTGATTTCAATGGTGGATGGTTGGTTGGGATCATCAATCTGGTTATCGTAGTCTGTATCAGCATGCAGAACACCAATACCCGGATATTGTGGTGACAGGAACTCACCCGTAAACTGGTCGGGATCTCCGATATCGTCATAGGTTTTCACTTTGGAATCGCCATCGTAGAGAAAAAGTAACCCACGCAGTGAATCGCCAGGCTGGTTGCCGTAGTATTCAGCCCAATCATCATGCTCATCAACCTGCGGATGACCACGATCGCCACCTGGAATCATGTAATACTGGAATCCGAAATACACATCTTTCAGATTTTGGCCGGACAATTCTTTATCGCTTGTATTCCCATCAACATTGCCGTCATTGGTGAATTGGTATTCCAAAACGATGTAGCTGTTGTGGTTATAGTTGGCAAATGCATAACTGCGGCGACGAACAGAGATTCCGGTATTGGTTGCCCATTTCGTTTCGATTCGTTCATCCGCGGTGGGGCTGAATGCCCGCGTGCTGCTTTCCCGTTTATCGAGGATACGCACATCAGCCGTCCCGTTAACAATCACATTGGGGAGCCGGTCCCGGACTTGTTTTTTGTTGGATATGGGGAATGTAAAGCCATTGGCTTCATCGTTGGCATAGCCGCCTTCGGAGACGTAGACAGGATGGAATACGCCAAACTGATCTGTCCAATCCTTGACACCTATCCATGTACCGCGACCTGCAAGATTTTTTCCTGTTTGTAACCAGAAATCCCCACCTGGATAGGTCAACCGGTCATCCACCGGCGCATAGCCGGGAATTGACCCGGTGGCGTACATCGTATCCCACAAGAGGCCGATTTCGTGGCTTTTTATGTCTTGTCCGGATAGCAAGCTGCTCAGGAACAGGCAGCCGAACATCATGACAATCAGCAATCTGGATATATTTGAAAAAGGGGAATGCTCTCTCGCAAACATAATCCCTCCGTTTATTCGTCCAATGAGTATCATCAACAAAATGGATTAATATGTAAAACGCATGCCAAGAATAAATGAACGGTATTCGCCAGCATAAAGGACTTCACTGTGTGTTCTTAAAATATCTTTGTTGGTCACTTCTTCCGTACCCAATCGATCTTCCTTACCCTGGGCGTAGAGATCGCTGTAATAATCCTTTCCGGCTTGACCACCTGGAATATTTCGGTATTTCGAAACCCATAAATTGCCAATATCAAGATAAAACCTGAGGCTTGAACTCTGGTTTATTTGAAAATCCCGTCCAAGACGTAAATTGGTAGAAATTCTTGGAATCGTGTGGAAGTAAACATCAGGATGCTGCTCACGCCAGGTGCCATCCGGATGTTCTTGCAACTGAGGCCCGGTATAATAAATCCCAAGGCTGGCTGAGCTGCGATGCAAAATGGGGTAATTCATTACGGTCGGGCCCCAATTTCGAGGAGTGGAAAAAACGATGTATCCACGACCATATGGTGTCAATTCCGCCACAATCGGTCGCGGTACACCACGCAATTCGCCATTGGTACCAATGTTTGGATCATCGGTTATGACAGGAATCTGACTAATTCCCGGGACTTCAAGATCACTCACACTTTTGTTGGTGATATTCAAATTGAAAAAACCTGTTAAGAAACGGCCTGATTTCTTCCGAATTTCAATATCCAATCCGCGCACTTCACGGTACTCCCGCTGTGCGGCCCATTCCGCAATGAGCGACTGGTCAGAGTGTGCGTAAACCATACCGCTCTCGACATCACTGTAGTCTTTGTAGAAGGCGCCTATATGCAATTGGAACTGATCGAAGACGTTTTGATCGTAGCCGAGTTCAAAATTGTAGCTCTTCTGAAAATCTAACTGCGGGTTGCCCATCCATTGAACGCGCCCGTTTTCTCCATCCAGGGTTGTGGGATACATGGCTTCATTTTGGACAATTTGCACAAAATGGCCATAATTGAAGTAAACTTTACTGTCTTCGGTTATTGGGAATGAAACACCAACCCGCGGGCTGAGATACCATTTGGCCTCCGCCGTGGTTTTGAAGAAAGTGTCTGCTGCTGCTGCATAGTAGGCTTCTGCATTGGTTGCATAATCGAGAATGCGGTGCACATCATTATACTCAACAGGATTGCCCCGGTCAAATGCCAGCCCGAGCGTTGCATAATCGAGGACACCCATGGGACTGAATTCGCCGTTTGGATCATAGCGGTCGAGTCGCAGGCCGAAATTTGCGACCATTCCACTAAACTCGACTT
>QQUM01000740.1 GCA_008501545.1 Calditrichota bacterium | reverse complement strand
GCCGGAACGATTTTTTGTATCGGAGTTGATACGGGAGCAAATCTTTCGCAATTATGGCGATGAGATTCCCTATTCAACAACTGTCTCTATTGAGGAATTCAAGGAACGTGATGGACGAAAGGATTATATTCGCGCAACAATTTTGGCCGAGCGCAGTTCACAAAAGGCCATATTGATCGGTAAAAAAGGCCAGGCACTAAAAAAGGTTGGCGAAGCATCAAGAAAAGAGATCGAAGCGATGTTGGAGCGTGAAGTCTTTCTTGATTTGTTTGTCTCTGTACGGCCGAAATGGCGTGATAAAGAAGGCATGTTGCGTAATTTAGGCTATAAATAAAATGTGTCCCGGTGAATCGGGAGGTGCCCCTTAATCGAAAATATAAGAATTTTATCAGGGCAGTGCACCAATTATAAATGTGATTGAACACAAAAAGAAGAAGGGATTGATTATAGAATGAGGATAAGGCAAGATCGAATCCAGTTAATCACAGCCGGGGGCATCGCGATTCTATTACTCAATCAACCTTATTATCCATTTCTTGGAAAAGTTGGCTTAACAGCATTTTTTTCACTTCTCATGCACCAGCGTATTTTCGAAAAAACGCCCCGAATTTTAGCTCAAACCATCCTCTGGACTGGGTTGTTTATTGCCGGATTCTACTCTTTCATTTGAGAATTTGTGTACAAAATAACCACGAAATCCCTTCCAGCTTTCACTTGCATTTTAAAAAAAATATAATATTTTTCTTCTCGCATTTTTAAGTAAGTCCATGTATTTTCCGACTTTTTACTAAAGCCATCAACGAATATAATATAAAGGTAATAAACATGAGTGAAGCCGCATTTACGCGACCGATAACAAAAACTCCCCAAACGGATGTTCCTGAAAAATTAAGTGAATTAAAAACACTGGCCTATAATCTGCGGTGGACATGGCATCCGGAAACACAGGATCTGTTTTCCCAAATCGATACGAAGGCATGGTCTGTTCATCACAACGCCGTTAAGCTCTTGCAAGATACTCCAGTCGAGCGATTCGAAGAATTGGCGAACGATGCCGGATTTATGGAAGCCTATCATAATGTGCGCAAGGCGTTGCAAACGGATTTGTCCCGCAAAACCTGGCTCGAATCCAAATATTCGCGCTATGCAGATCAGCTCGTTGTCTATCTTTGTGCAGAATTCGCTCTGCATGAGAGCCTGCCTATCTATTCCGGTGGTCTCGGCATTTTGGCCGGAGATCATACCAAATCTGCGAGTGATATCGGCCTGCCGTTTATCGGTGTCGGTTTGATGTATCGCAATGGTTACTTCAAGCAGGAAATTGACGGGAATGGCCATCAGAAAAATATTTATCCTTCACATGATTTTAACCAGCTTGCAGTACAGGAAATTGTTGATGCCGATGGAAAGCCTGTCACTGTTACGGTTGAGTTATCAGATGGCACGGTTGAGGTGAAAGCCTGGTTATGCGAAGTTGGCCGCTCGCTTCTTATTCTCTTAGATACCGACTTTGACGCGAATTCAGAAAAATATCGCAGCATCACGCACCAATTGTATGGTGGTGATCGGAGAATGCGCATTTCTCAGGAAATCGTTCTTGGAATCGGTGGTGTGCGGATGCTGGAGAAACTGCAAATCAAACCGTCGGTCTGGCATATGAATGAGGGGCATGTGGCTTTTTCTCTATTTGAACGCATAAAGCGATTGATGGAGGAACACGAGCTTTCTTTTGAAGAAGCAGCTGAAGTCGTAACGGGTTCCACAGTTTTCACGACCCATACACCGGTACCGGCCGGAAACGAAGCTTTCAGTCTGCCACTGGTGGATGAATTTTTTACTGCATATTGCCAGGAACTCGGTATCAGCATTACAGATATGCTATCCCTGGGTTTGCTGGAAGACGAGCTTGGCAATAAATTTTTCAGTATGACAATCCTTGCCCTGCGCCTTTCCTGCAAAGCAAATGGTGTAAGCAAACTTCATGGCATCGTTTCGCAAAAAATGTGGTCCCATCTGTGGGAAAATGTGCCGGCCCTGGAAAATCCGATTACCAGCATTACGAACGGAATCCACGCGCAAACCTGGATCGCACCGGAAATTGCCGCATTGTATGATAAATCCTTAAGTAGCGACTGGCGACAAAATCTTGGAAATACCGATTTCTGGCAGGAAGTGAAAAGCATTCCGGATGCAGCGCTGGAAAGCACCAGCCAGCTTTTGAAAAACCGGTTTATTGCATTCGTCCGCACCCGCTTGAAGCAACAATATAAGCGAAATGGATTTAACGAGCAGCGGATTCAGGCTATCGATTCCTGGCTTGATCCAAAAGCGTTAACCATCGGATTTGCGCGCCGGTTCGCCACCTACAAACGTGCGACCCTGATGTTCAGTGATTTAAAACGTCTGGACAAAATAATCAATGATCCGGCTAAACCGGTGCAATTTATTTTTGCAGGAAAGGCACACCCGGCCGATACGGAAGGCCAGGCGCTCATTAAACGGATTTGGGAAATGTCACAAAAACCGGAATTTTTAGGGAAGATTATCATTCTCGAAAATTATGACATGGAAGTGGGAAGGCAACTGGTACAAGGTGTGGATGTGTGGTTGAATAATCCTCGCCGTCCACAAGAAGCGAGCGGTACGAGTGGTCAGAAAGTCCCAATCAATGGTGGTCTCAACTTCAGTGTTCTCGATGGTTGGTGGCCGGAAGCGTATGACGGCACAAACGGTTGGGAAATCGGTAAAGAAAAAGATTATGTTGATGATAAGCGGCAGGACAAAGATGATGTGATTAGCCTGTATGAAAATCTTGAAAAAGAGATCGTACCAAAATATTATGGTACTGAAGGCAATCGTGAAGCCTGGTTCTCTGCAGTAAAATCGTCAATTGCGACTGTAACACCCGTGTTTAACACGGAAGTGATGGTGTGTAATTATTTTGAACAGCTCTATAAACATGGCATCGACCGGAATCACAAAACCAGTGATTCTGATTTTGCAGGCGCGCGTGACCTCTCGATCTATAAAGAGATACTCTACGAAAATTGGCCATTGGTCCACTGCACTTCCGTTGATCTCGAAATGGACAACAATCATCTGGATGTTACAGCAGAGCTCTATCTTGGAGAATTGGAACCGGAAGATGTCGAGGTCCAAGTCTATTTTGCCAGTACTTTGGAAGATAAAAATGATGCCACAGTCCTGCAATTGCATCATGCAAAAGATTCGGATACTTTCACAAGCAAGTTTTCATTGCGCAGTGAAATTCCACAACATCTGCACAAAGTACAACCACAACTACGCGTTGTGGCAAAACATGATGAAACCAACCAAACGATAGAATTGGGTTTAATGTACGTGAAGCATATCGACTAGGAGCGCGCCGAAATCGATTTGACTCCTTTCATGTGAAATTCCAGCACATCCCGTCATCCCCGGCGGGATGTGCCAAAATACACTGAAGACGTTCACACTATTTTCTTCAGGATTTATCTCCTAAAATTTCTGCGATGCTCTTCTTCAACTCCGGTAATAGATTTTTTTCAAACCATGGATTTTTTTGCAACCAGAACCTGTTTCGCGGCGATGGATGTGGCAAAGGCAAAAAGTCCGGCAGATAATCCATGTAATTTCTCACAGTCTCCGTCAAATTCTTCTTTTGCTTTCCACCTAAATAATACTTTTGTGCATGCTGACCAATGAGCAAGGTCAATTTCTGTTGCGTTAGTAATTGCAGAAGTTGCGTATGCCAAAGTGGGGCGCATTCTTTTCGTGGAGGAAGATCGCCGGACGCGCCTTTTCCAGGATAGCAGAATCCCATCGGGATGATCGCAATGTGCGCCGTGTTGTAGAAGCGTTCAGTGGATATTCCCATCCATTCGCGAAGCCGTTGACCGCTGGCGTCATCCCAGGGAATGCCGGACAAGTGAACTTTTCGGCCGGGCGCCTGGCCTATGATTATGATTTTGCTTTGTAGTGAGGCGTCTATAACAGGGCGAGGGGCATGTGGCAATGCGCCTTTACAAACGTCACATGCCCGGATTTCGTTGAGAAGATCGATCATGGATTGTTCAGATAATACGGATACTTGACCGATTTCACTGAATCATTGCCCATAAAAAAATGAGCGTTTGCCGGGATTTTAAAATAGTCTGCCTCGGTCAGGCTTTCAACTTCGTCGGCATAAAGTGTTTGATTCCCATTTTCATCATAAGTGCTTGTAATGATCGTGAAAATCTCGATGGATGCTGGCTGTTGCTCCGCCTCCGGTTTCACATGAATCCATTTGACCTGGTTGAATGAACCACTCTCCAGCGTCCACGGTTTGTCATCGTTATTTGCACGGGGATAAGCACCCCAACTGCCTTCGCCGATAAACATTGTGCCGTTTTCATCATCGCGCACAAATCCCTGAAAATTACCTTCCTCCATGGATGGCTTCAGTGGATAGGTGATTTTGTGCATGTGCGAATCGCCGTCAAGTGAAAGCGACAGTTCGTATTCGTAGAATAAATTCGCCCATTGCTCATATTGGTAGATGTTTTCGGCTTTTTTTTCCGTATGGGGCCGGAATGGTTTGTGATAGCCCGCGACTTTAATTGTGGCATCTTTATGTGCCTTTAAATCCTGCAGCAGCCATTCACGCTGATCACCGCCTTCATCCAGTTCAGAATTCAGAGAAATCATATGAAAGAAATTGTTTCCAAAGGTCAGCGAGTAGTAAATGTTTTCCTCATTGCTGTACTGGAACGGGGCGCCGAAGATTTTATTAAGAATACTCTTGTTTCCGTTCTCGTGGTTGCCGTGTACAGGGACAAGCGGGATAATGCGGCCATCGTCTGTCGTTGCCAACTCGTGCCAATCGTTCAGCCACTGGTGCCAACGATCCGGATAGGTTCCATTACCGCTGTTAAAATCGCCGTTAAACATAACAAACAACGGACGAAGTTTGGCAACTATTTTATTGGACGCCCGTCCGGCTTCCAGCGGTTTACCTGAACTTTTCGTGTCACCGCCGGCGATGAATGTAAATGCCTCGGGTGTGTCAGGTGCCGTACGAAAATAGAAGCGATCGCTCACACCTGTACAGTCTTTGATGACGAAAAAATAGGTCGCGTCAGCCTGCAAGTTTTCCAGCTTTGTGTAAAAAGTATTCATGCCATAATAAAACCATCTCCTTTGCTGTGGCTCCTGACTCGATCCATACTTCCAATACTGGCGGCCAAAATCTTTTGTACCATAGTGTACCGAAGCAGCATTGCCTTTGTGCTGATCCCAAATAACGGTCATCGTTGATGTCGGATCGTCAGTCCAGACAAGGCGGTATTTATCCGAGGCTGCGCGATCTTCTGGCAGGTTTTCACCAAAAAGCGGTGTTGCATAGATGATGCATATCACGGCAACAATGGGAATCAATAAGCCTGATGCGGCTTTCGTTCTTTGTGATACCGGTTTATCGTTTTGTGTTTTCACGAATTGTCCTCAATTTTTTAGGCTATGGATTTATTCAGGGCTTTTGGGGGATAATCATATCTATTACTACTTTGGCTGAATAATAAAATTGTCATGTCAAGGTAATCCCATTTAGTGTCCGGTTTTACAGGATGGCATAGGGCTGTTTCCGGAACACTACTTAAGACTTGCCGTATCCATTGCAGCATTGGCCCAGGCGATGAGCTTTTGTTTTTGATCAGTACTGAGGTCGGCCTCACTATGTAATTTAACATAACCTGCAAGCGGCATATTGCCTTTTTCAATCTCTTCAACGATTTCGTCCAGTTTTTTCAATTTTTTCTTTTTGCTGTATTCATTCCAGGCGGAAAAATTGAGATGTCGACGGCCATTACGGACATGGTCACTTAAAATCCACGAAACGGGTGCAACGTGGCTATACCAGGGCCAGACAGTCGTGTTTGAGTGACAGTCATAGCACGCGGATTTCATAATTTGTGCTACATCGCCCGTAACGGCGATCGGTGCATTTTGAGGAGGATTGGTACGCTCAACAGGTACAAACTGGATGATGATAAACATGACAATGAGAAGAATAAGTAAGTTTTTAGGCTTAAATATTTTCATGAGGTAGTCTCCGAATTAAGAATTATGAAGTTAATTATTAAATCCCGATTGTGTGCACCTGAAAAAAAAGAATTATTTTAATAATTACAACAGATTTAGCGTGAAATACCTTTCTGGGTTGTTCTTCAGTTTTGTTTTGGTGTAGTAACAATTGCAAGAAATAAAAAAAGGAAATACTTAATTTGCATTGGTCAATTAAATTTTTTATACTTTCGCAAATTTGGACGCAAAGACTGGCTTCCAACGCAATTAAGGATGAAAATGATAGTGCAAGGATTCTTATAGTTCATGTTTATCTTTGGAGGAAGGTATTACTAACGAGAAAAAACTACACCCATTAATTCGTCTGGTCATTCTGCTTGGCTTATTATATATATTTTTTGTCAGTATATCACTCATGGGCGCTTCGTTTAAATTTTTTGGGAAAGATTTTGCGAAGCAACTTTTGGAAACAACAGCCAATCCGTTTGTCGGACTTTTTATCGGTGTATTATCAACGGCGCTGGTACAGAGCTCATCAACTGTCACTTCGATGGCAGTGGGCATGGTCGCCGGCGGGGCTCTTGACGTGACGAGAGCCATTCCCATTATTATGGGAGCAAATATTGGAACAAGTGTTACAAACACCCTGGTTTCTGTTGGGCACATCGCGCGTGAAGATGAATTTAAGCGCGCATTCTCTGCAGCAACAGTGCATGATTTCTTTAATTTGCTCGCAGTTGTGATTATATTTCCCATACAATTGACAACGAACTTTCTTGGCATATTTTCTAACTATATGGCTATCGGTTTAAAAGATGCCGGTGGTCTGAAAATGGCAAATCCGATTAAAGCGATTGTCGAACCGACTGTCGGACTTATTCAGGATATTACCGGAAATTCAGGCACAATCATGCTGATTATTTCGATTGTGCTGCTTTTTATCGCATTGCGTTATCTCGTTGTAAATTTGAAATCTGTTATTATAGGCAAGGTAGAGAACTTTTTTGACAACACGTTGTTTCGCAATGCCGGGCGGGCTTTTGTACTGGGTATCATTCTCACGACAATCGTGCAGTCGAGTTCGATTACAACATCACTGGCCGTTCCCCTTGCGGGCGCGGGTATTCTGACACTAAGACAGATATTTCCATTTACACTGGGGGCCAATATTGGAACAACGGTCACAGCGATGCTGGCTTCCCTTGTCACCGGCAATCTCGCTGCAGTGACTGTTGCATTTGCCCATTTATTATTTAATATTACAGGTATAGTAGTAATCTGGCCATTGAATCGCATTCCAATCGCGTTTGCGGAGAAATTGGCTGAATATGCGGTCAAATCCAAATGGGTACCTTTGGTTTATATAGTTATTGTCTTTTTTATAATTCCCCTCATTTTAATATATTTTGCAGGATAATTTTATGATAAAATTCAAAGAGATTTTGGAACTGTGGAGGAAAGATAATTCACTGACGCAGGCATACCATGATTCTGAAGTGATGCTTGAAAATGCTTACGAAATGTTTGTCGAGTCAGTGAGAATTCTCAGACACACCGACTCAGCAGATGGACGCGAAGAACTGCGTGAACGGGATTCCCTGCTGAACAAATACGAGCGCGAAGTACGCCGTAAAGTGCTGAAATACCTCGCAGTAACAGGTGGGACAAACATTATTCCCGGGCTTATTCTTACCAGTATTGTCATTGATTTTGAGCGTATTGGTGACTACACGAAGAACATTGCAGATTTAGCAAAAATGCATCCGGAACGGCTAAATGCAGGAAAACATGAAGAGCAATTGCAGAAAATAGAAAAGACAACGGAAGCGCTGTTTAAAAACCTGTTGCCAATTTTGCTTTCCTCAGAAAAAGAACGCGCAAAGCAATGCATCAATGACAGTTTTTGGGTTTTAAAAGCAAGCGATAAAATTGTTGAAGATTGTGTTACTGCAACGGATCCCCAACTGAAACCGGGAACAAGCACTGCGGTTGCGCTGTATGTTCGTTACGTGAAACGGGTTGCCGCCCACCTTATCAATGTGGCAACGAGCATCGTTAATCCTTTTGAAAAAATCGGATTTTTGCTGGACGAAACAAAATAACGGTTTTCGGTGATTTAGCGTTACAAAGATAATGAAAGTGTTTCATAGATGCCGCTGTGAAACACTTTTTTATTAATGGCTCGTTTGTAGTCACCGACTGTTATGATTCGAAATCGTCTCTGAATGTGTCCCATTTCATTATCCCATTTCCTCTGATTCAAATACTCCCTGTATAAATTCAACCAATACTTATGATCCCTTACCTGTGCTCGTTGGGCAAACACGAATCGCTTATGCGCCGTACAATCATCTCGGTTCGCTTGCGTGGGGAGAACTTTTGGATTCCTTGAATTGTACGACGCAGTGATGATGGGTAGGGGATGTGTTTATTCTCTGCAAAATGAAATCCAGCACAACCACAGCTTCAGTCTTTTTTCATGCTGAGCTGAGAACGGTGATAGACTTCAACTCGTGCAGGCGGCACGTTGCGCCAGCGAATTTTGGAATTCGTTCTCTGAAAGCTGGTCAGATAGTTTTGCGAAACAGGTTTTAGCGCGTACGTAAAGTGGATGAGTCTGCCGTTGTGGGGTAATATATCATGCAACTGTTGCTTGATGGCATCCACGAGTTTTTCCGGCAGGGAACGCATCGGTAAACTGGAAACGATGGTTGAGACTCGGTTGCTGCCTTCGCCCAGTGAGTAATCCAGATGATCTTTGAGAGCAGCAGCGTTACCGTGCACAATACGAACATTGGGGAACTGCTTGCGAAGCATTTTTACCAGATCTTCGGATATTTCAACAACGATCAAGCGCGATGGGTCAATGCCACGCTCGAGAATTGCAGCGGTGACAACACCTGTACCGGCCCCCAGTTCGACGATATAGCCATCGTCATCTTTGGGTATAAAAGACGCCATTATTCGGGCTAATCCTTTTGAACTCGGGCATGCAGCACCGACGCCACGGGGATTGGCGACGAGTTCCCGCATGAAAATAGCATACTTTTTTGCCTGGGAACTGTTTATCCGTTTTATGCGTGCGTTTTTTGCTCGCGGCAGGAGAGGGCGGCCTAAATCAAGGATTGCCTCATTGACGTGGACACGGTTTATTGAGCGTTTCAGTAAGATGCGAGCGCGAGCAATTTTTTTTCTCATAAATCCCTATTGTCCTCCAAATAAAAATGTG